>JBGQGU010000014.1:0-15610 GCA_041497655.1 Gammaproteobacteria bacterium | reverse complement strand
AACGCTTTTTGCGCCTTTTCGTCCGGGATTTCGAGCAGCTGGAGGATGATCGGCTGGTCCTTGCCGAGCATTTCACCGTTGGCGATACGAAACAACAGGCTGTAGCCGATCTGGCCGGCGGCGCCGGTGACGGCCACGCGCATGGGGCGTTTCATCTTATGGACTCCTATCGTCGGGCGGTTTTGCATAAGGAGTTGGTCGGACCTACGTCCGACAAACTCCTAGGCGGGATGAAGCACGCGCGTGCTCGTTCGGTTGAGGATGATAACGAAGCAGAGACCCTGGTGACAAGCCGAGCTTCCAGCAGCCAGTCGGACATCGCGCTCCGACTGGCTGCTAAATGTAAAACTGCTTGAGGATTTTGGGATGAATCTGTACTCAATGACCCCTCCTACCAGCGCTGGGGGCGAGAGCGGGGTCGAAATCATGCCCTTACAGCCCATTTTTGCCGAATTCTCGCGGGCGGTCTTGCGTAAGGAGTTTCTCGGACTTGGCTCTGACAAACTCCTAAGATGCGGCTTATGCGCTGCAGCGGAAACTGCTAGAATTTCAAGCTTGAACGCGCGAGAAACTGGCGCAGGGACGTGGTGTGGTGGGGCGAGCCCCCAACTCCCTAACAGCAAGACCGCCTACAGATTTCGAATGAGACCCGGCATTACGGATCCTCTTTACTTAAAAGAGTACGCAAGCAGCCTGGTAATGAGATTTCACTGCCTCTTTCTTCCGTTTTCGTGCGGGCGGTCTTGCATTAGGAGTTTGTCGGCTCTAAGTCCGACAAACTCCTAGACCGTGAAAATCGATGTCTAGTGCCGTTCCAACTATTTGTGGCTAATCCGGTCGGTTCTGCTGGAACCGATTATCGCGGGCAGGCAAGCTATCTATGCTTGGAAAATCAAGTTGGAACGGCACTAGGCCACGGCCGAAATATCTCAATCTGATCCAGATCCGGCTGCCGGTTCCCGGGCTGGTTTCGATTTTGCACCGGGTGAGCGGCGCCGTGCTGTTCCTGATGCTGCCTTTCCTGCTGGTGCTGTTTGAACTCAGCCTCGAATCGGCCCAGACGTTTTCGCGTTTCAAGGCGGTTTTTTCGCACTGGACGGTCAAGTTGATCGTGCTCGGGTTGGTGTGGGCATTTCTGCACCACCTGTGTGCAGGCATCCGCCACCTCGCGCTGGATCTGGACTATGGAACGGAACTTGTGGCGGCGCGCGCGAGCAGCTGGGCTGTCCTCGCGATCAGCATAGCCCTGACCCTTCTCGTGGGAGCGCTGATATGGTGAAGCGCGAAATCGTCGGTGCCCATTACGGGCTGCGCGACTGGCTCGCGCAGCGGGTGACCGCCGTGATCATGGCGGTCTATACCGCGCTCATCCTGTCGGCGGTGGCCGGCCTGCCGCAGATGGACTACTGGCAATGGAAGGTGTTGTGGCAGACCCCGCTCGTGCGCTACGCGACGGTTCTCTTCATCGTGAGTCTGCTGCTGCACGCCTGGATCGGCGTGCGCAACATCTTCATGGACTACATCAAGGATGCGGCGCTGCGTTTGACGCTCTACGTGCTCGTGATCGGGGCCCTGCTGTGGTACGGCGCCTGGTCGGTGCAGATACTGTGGGGGCCGTGATGGGGCTGCCGGTTCGTGCCTTTGACGCGGTGATCGTCGGCGGCGGCGGCTCAGGGCTGCGCGCCGCGCTCGAGCTCGCGCGCGCCGGCATCAAGGTCGCGGTCCTCTCCAAGGTATTTCCGACGCGCTCGCACACCGTGGCGGCGCAGGGCGGCGTCGCGGCCTCGCTCGGCAACATCGAGGAAGACAACTGGCACTGGCACATGTACGACACCGTCAAGGGTTCCGACTATCTCGGCGACCAGGATGCGATCGAGTTCATGTGCCGCAAGGCCAACGAAGTGGTCTACGAGCTGGAGCACATCGGCATGCCGTTCGACCGTCTCGACGGCGGCAAGATCTACCAGCGACCTTTCGGCGGCCATATGCGGGAGTACGGCAAGTCCCCGGTGCCCCGTGCCTGCGCCGCGGCCGACCGCACCGGCCACGCCTTGCTGCACACGCTTTACCAGGCGAATCTCAAGGCGCGCACGCAGTTCTTCATCGAATGGACGGCGCTCGACATCATCCGCGATCGCGACGGCAGCGTCCTCGGTGTGAGCGCGCTCGAGATGGAAACGGGCGAGGTGATGATTCTGCAGGCGAAGGCGACGGTCTTCGCCACGGGCGGCGCCGGGCGCATCTTTTCCGCCAGCACCAATGCCTTCATCAATACCGGGGACGGCCTGGGCATGGCGGCGCGCGCCGGAATTCCGCTCCAGGATATGGAATTCTGGCAGTTTCATCCGACCGGCGTGGCGGGTGCGGGCGTGCTGATCACGGAGGGCGTGCGCGGGGAGGGCGGCTATCTCCTCAACAAGAACGGCGAGCGCTTCATGGAGCGCTACGCGCCGAACGCAAAGGACCTTGCGAGCCGCGATATCGTGTCGCGCGCAATGGCCACCGAGATCAAGGAGGGCCGCGGTGCCGGCAAGGACGGTGACTGTATCCTCCTCAAGCTCGACCACCTGGGCGAGGAGACCATCAACAGGCGCCTGCCCGGCATCCGCGAGATTGCCAAGAAATTCGCCAACGTGGACCCGGTCAAGGACCCGATCCCGGTGGTGCCGACCTGCCATTACCAGATGGGCGGGATCCCGACCAACTATCACGGCCAGGTGGTGGTGCCGAAGAGCGGCAATCCCGAGTCCGTGGTGCCCGGGTTCTACGCGGTGGGAGAGTGTTCCTGCGTGTCGGTGCACGGCGCCAATCGCTTGGGGTGCAACTCGCTGCTCGACCTGCTGGTATTCGGGAAGTCCGCCGGAATGAAGGTCATCCAGGACCTCCGCGAGGACGGAACGGCCCATCGCGATTTGCCCAAGGACGCCGGAGAGCCGACCCGGTCGCGCCTGGCGCGGCTGGATGGCCAGAAGAACGGCGAGCGCGTCGCCGATGTTCGCGCCGAAATGCGCCGCGTCATGCAGCTCCACTGCGGAGTGTTCCGCTTCCCGGACCTGCTGGTGGACGGCGTGATGAAGATAAAGGAAGTGGCCGGGCGCGCCGCGAAGACGGAGATACAGGACAAGAGCAGGACCTTCAACACGGCGCGGGTGGAAGCGCTTGAGCTCGACAACCTGGTCGAGACGGCGGTCGCCTCACTCATCTCCGCCGAGGCGCGCAAGGAGAGCCGCGGCGCCCACGACCGCGCCGATTACCCCAAGCGCGACGATGCCAACTGGCTCAAGCACACGCTGTGGTACCAGGAGGGCAACCGCCTCGAATACAAGCCCGTGCACACGAAGCCGCTGACGGTCCAGGCGTTCGAGCCCAAGGCCCGTGTCTATTGAGAAGCGTGAATCGTGAGTCGTGAATCGTGATTCGTCCCATGAATACAGTCAGCGACGGAACGGCAGGTTACTCGAATCACCAATCACGAATCACGAATCACGTATTTCAGGAGTCGCAATGAGGTTTTCGATCTACCGCTACAACCCCGAGACCGACGACCGGCCGCGCATGCAACACTACGACATCGCGCTCGAGCCGACCGACCGTATGCTGCTCGATGCGTTGGTGCGCATCAAGGCGCACGATGACACGCTCGCGTTCCGCCGCTCGTGCCGGGAGGGCGTGTGCGGCTCTGACGCGATGAATATCAATGGCAAGAATGGCCTCGCCTGCATTACCCGGGTCGCTGATCTGAAGGAGCCGGTGCAGATCCGGCCGCTGCCGGGTCTGCCGGTGGTGCGGGACCTGATTGTGGACATGTCCCAGTTCTTCAAGCAGTACAACTCGGTGAAGCCGTACCTGGTCAACCACGAGCCGCCGCCGGAGAAGGAGCGGCTGCAGTCGCCGGAGGACCGCGAGGAGCTGAACGGGCTCTACGAGTGCATCCTGTGCGCCTGCTGCACGACGGCCTGCCCCTCGTTCTGGTGGAACCCCGACAAGTTCGTCGGGCCGGCGGGCCTGCTGCAGGCCTACCGCTTCATCGCGGATACGCGCGACCAGGCGACCGGGGAGCGGCTCGACGACCTCGAGGACCCGTACCGCCTGTTTCGCTGCTACTCGATCATGAATTGCGTGGACGTGTGCCCCAAGGGGCTCAATCCCACGCGGGCGATCGGCAAGATCAAGGATTTGCTCGTCAAGCGGACCATTTAGGAATTTAGCGGGCTCGCGCCGCCAAATTCCTTAATGGGAAATTCTGGAAACAGGTGAAATGAAACGGGTCGCAGCGGATATTGAGACTGGCTTTGCTATGAGTCCCTGGATGTTGTCTTATATTAGGAATTCGCCGGGCGAATGCTCGGCGAATTCCTAGGTCGACCACAGTGGGTGACCTTGACCGGATACGCTGGCGCTGCCGCCGCGGGCTGCTCGAGCTCGACTTGGTCCTCGAGGCATTCCTCGCGCGCGGCTACGGCCGCCTCGACGCCGGGCAACGCCGCTTGTTCAACGAGCTGCTCGAGCAGCCCGACAACGATTTGCTGGACCTGGCGCTCGGGCGGAGCGAGCCGGAACCGCGCTACCGGTCGGTAGTGGAACTGTTGCGCGTTGATGAGGGGTCGGCTCCGGCAGGAAGGGCGGGGACGGCGTGAGCCGCTTGATATCGTAAATACCGAGATTGCGGAGACCAACATGGCTGAAAAACTGGCAACCCTGAGTTTTACCGACGGTACGCCACCGGTCGATTTCCCGGTCCTCACCGGCAGCATCGGGCCGGACGTGATCGACGTGCGCGCGCTGTACGCCAAGACCGGGAAATTCACCTACGATCCGGGTTTCATGTCCACGGCGAGCTGCCGGTCCAGCATCACCTTCATCGACGGTGACAAGGGCATCCTGCAGTACCGCGGCTACCCCATCGAGCAACTCGCCGAGCAGTGCAGCTTCCTCGAGGTTGCGTACCTGATCCTCAACGGCGATCTGCCCACCCAGCAGCAGCTCGACGAGTTCGTGAACATCGTCACCCACCATACCATGGTGCACGAGCAGCTCATCCGATTCTATTCCGGCTTCCGTCGCGACGCGCACCCGATGGGGGTACTGTGCGGCGTGGTGGGGGCGCTGTCCGCGTTCTACCACGACTCGATCAACATCTACGACGCGCGCAACCGCGATATCTCGGCGTTCCGCCTGATCGCGAAGCTGCCGACGATCACGGCGATGACCTACAAGTACAACACCGGCCAGCCGTTCATGTATCCGAAGAACGCGCTGTCCTACGTCGACAACTTCCTCTACATGATGTTCGGCACGCCGTGCGCGGAGTACCAGCCCAACCCGGTGCTGTCGCGGGCCATGGAGTGCATCCTGATCCTGCATGCCGACCATGAGCAGAACGCCTCGACCTCGACGGTGCGCCTGGCGGGTTCGTCCGGCGCGAACCCATTCGCCTGCATCGCCGCCGGCATCGCCAGCCTGTGGGGCCAGGCTCATGGCGGTGCCAATGAAGCCGTGCTCAAGATGCTGGGAGAGATCGGCGACGCGCAGAACATTCCCGCTTTCATCAAGAAGGTCAAGGACAAGCAGGATCACGCCATGCTGATGGGCTTCGGCCACCGGGTCTACAAGAACTACGATCCGCGCGCCAAGATCATCCAGAAGACCTGCCACGAAGTGCTGGAGGAGCTCGACCTCAAGGACAACAAACTGTTCAAGCTGGCGCTGGCGCTGGAGAAAATCGCGCTCGAGGACGAGTACTTCGTCAAGCGCAAGCTCTATCCCAACGTGGATTTTTACTCCGGCATCGTCTACAAGGCGCTCGGCATCCCGGTCAGCATGTTCACCGCAATTTTCGCACTGGCGCGCACTGTCGGCTGGGTCACGCAGTGGAACGAGATGATTACCGACCCCGACCAGAAGATCGGCCGCCCCCGCCAGCTCTTCGCCGGCGCCGAGCGGCGCGAGTTCGTGCCCATGGCTAGGCGCAAGTAGTGCAGTGTTTAGTGTTGAGTGTTTAGTTCAAACCGATATAACGTTGACTCAACACTCAAAACTCAAAACTAAACACTGAGGTTACGGCCATGATGAGGCAGCTGCGCGGCAATTCTTACCTCTACGGCGCGAACGCGCCGTTCATCGAGGCGCTCTACGAGGCCTGGCTCAAGGACCCGGCCGCGGTCGAGCCGCGCTGGCGCGATTACTTCGAGGAACTGCAGCGGATCGAGCGCGGCGCGGCCGACGTTTCCCGTTTTGACGTGCAGGATCGTTTCGCGCGGCTGGCGAGGGAGCGGCCCGCGGCGGGCACGACGGTGGTCATCAACCGCCCGCAGCTCGGGGAGAAACAATTCGGCGTGCTGCAGCTCATCTCGGCCCACCGCTTCCAGGGGGTGCGCCATGCGGACATCGATCCACTCAAGCGGCGGGAGAAACCCGACATCCCCGAGCTCGACCCCGCGTTCTACGGGCTCACCGACGCCGATCTGGAGACGGTGTTCAACACCGGCACGCTGGTGGGGCCTCGAGAGATGAAGTTGAGGGACGTCCTGCGGTTCCTGAAGGACACCTACTGCCGCACCATCGGCGCCGAGTACCTGTACATCACCGACACGGCGCAAAAGCGGTGGGTGCAGGAGCGGCTGGAGTCCATCCGTTCGGCGCCGAGCTATGACGCCGACTACAAGAAGCGCATCCTCGAGCGGCTGACCGCCGCCGAGACGCTGGAGAAATACCTGCACACGCGCTATGTCGGCCAGAAGCGCTTCTCGCTCGAAGGCGGCGAATCGCTCATTCCCCAGCTCGACAACCTGCTCCAGAACGCGGGAAGGGCGGGGGTGCAGGAACTGGTGATCGGCATGGCCCACCGCGGCCGCATCAACGTGCTGGTCAACACCCTGGGCAAGATGCCCGCGGATCTGTTTGCGGAATTCGAGGGAAAGCACCACGACGATCTGCTCGCGGGCGACGTCAAGTACCACCAGGGGTTTTCTTCCAATATCATGACCCCGGGCGGGCCGATGCACGTCACGCTCGCCTTCAATCCGTCCCACCTCGAGATTGTCAACCCGGTGGTCGAGGGCTCGGTCCGCGCGCGCCAGCATCGCCGCCGCGACCACACGGGGGACCAGGTGCTGCCGGTGCTGATCCACGGCGATGCCGCGTTCGCGGGGCAGGGCGTGAACATGGAAACGTTCGAGATGGCCCAGACGCGGGGCTATGGAACGGGCGGCACGGTGCACATCGTGGTCAACAACCAGATTGGTTTCACGTGCTCGGACTTGCGCGACGCGCGTTCAACGCTTTACTGCACCGACATCGCGAAGATGCTGGAGGTGCCGATACTCCACGTCAACGGGGACGATCCCGAGGCGGTGTGCCTCGCGACCGGGATTGCGCTCGATTACCGCATGAAGTTCCACAAGGACGTGGTGGTGGACCTCGTGTGTTACCGGCGCCTCGGGCACAACGAGCAGGATGAGCCGATGGTGACCCAGCCGCTGATGTACAAGACGATCGCGAAGCTGCCCACCACGCGCCGGCTCTACGCGGACCGCCTGGCGCAGGAAGGCGTGATCCCGGCCGGCGGCGGCGATGAAATGGTCGCGACCTGCCGCCAGGCGCTCGACGGCGGTTACCACACCAACCAGACCATCCTGTCCGACTACAAACCCCCGTTCGAGATCGACTGGGGCCGCTACCAGGGAGTCAAATGGAACGAGCGTGACGACACGCGGCTGCCGGTCGAGACGCTGAGAATGCTTGGCGAGCGCATCACGACCGTTCCCGGCAACTTCAAGCTCCATCCCTCGGTGCAGAGGATCATCGAGAACCGGCGGCTGATGGCGCAGGGCAAGCTCCCCCTCGATTGGGGCATGGCCGAGCACCTCGCCTTCGCCACGCTGCTCAATGAAGGCTACTCGGTCCGGCTCTCGGGTCAGGACAGCGCGCGCGGCACCTTCTTCCACCGTCATGCCGTGCTGCACGACCAGAACCGCGAGCGCTGGGACCAGGGCACCTATGTGCCCCTGCAGCACGTGAGCGAGAAGCAGGGCGACTTCGTCGTGATCGACTCGCTGCTCTCGGAAGAGGCCGTGATGGGCTTCGAGTTCGGCTACTCGACCTCGGCGCCCAACGAGCTCACGATCTGGGAAGCCCAGTTCGGCGACTTCGCCAACGGCGCGCAGGTCGTGATCGACCAGTTCATCGCTTCGGGCGAGGCGAAATGGGGCCGGCTGTGCGGGCTCACGCTGATGCTGCCGCACGGCTACGAGGGGCAGGGGCCGGAGCACTCCTCGGCGCGCATCGAGCGCTACCTGCAGCTCGCCGCGGACCACAACATGCAGGTTTGCATCCCGGCGACCCCGGTGCAGCTCTATTACCTGCTGCGGCGGCAGATGGTCCGGCCGTTCAGGAAGCCCCTCATCCTGTTCACGCCGAAGAGCATCCTGCGTCACAAGGAGTCGGTTTCGCCGCTGGAGGAGTTCGCCGAAGACAAGTTCAAGCCGGTCAACGAGGATTGGGACGCGAAGGAGATCGATCCGGACCAGGTCAAGCGGGTGGTCTTTTGCAGCGGCAAGGTCTATTACGACCTGCGCGCCGAGCGCAAGGCGCGGGGACTCAAGCACCTGCCGCTGGCGCGCATCGCCCAGCTCTACCCGTTTCCGCACGAGGATTTCCAGGCCCAGATCGAGCGCTACAAGAAAGCGACCGAGATCGTGTGGTGCCAGGAAGAGCCACGCAACCAGGGTGCATGGCACCGCATCCAGCATTACCTCGAGCGCCACATGGTGCCGCACCAGAAACTGATCTACGCCGGGCGGGAATCATCCGCATCACCCGCTGCGGGCTATAAGTCGTTGCACGACCGGCAGCAGAAGGAGCTGGTGGAGCTCGCGCTCTCCGTGGGTGTCGTGTCGGGCGCCGACGGAGTGAGCTAGCAGCCTGTCGGACTTAAAGCCCGAACAGGCTGCTAACAGCAAAACCGCCCGCGGAATTTGAATGAACTCCGGATTGATGACTTCGGTTAGACTCCGATAGGCACGAGAATGGGCTCGAAACGTGGTTTTCACCGCCTTCTAATCCCGTTTTCGCGCGGGCGATTTTGCATAAGGAGTTTGTCGGGCCAAAGTCCGCCAAACTCCTAGGGGGCCGACATGCTGATTGAGGTAAAGGTCCCGCAGCTTTCGGAATCGGTCGCCGAGGCCACGCTCCTCACCTGGCACAAGAAGCCGGGCGAGCGCGTCAGGCGCGACGAGAACCTGGTGGACATCGAGACCGACAAGGTCGTGCTCGAGACACCCGCGCCGGAGTCCGGCGTCATCACCAGGATCATCAAAGGCGACGGCGGCACGGTGACCAGCAACGAGGTGATCGCCCAGATCGACACCGAAGCCGAGGCGACCGCAGTTCCCGCCACCGCGGCAAAAGCGGAAGAAAAGATTCAGGCGAGGCCCACCGCAAAGATGGCGGCGGCGCCTGCTATGCCGGCGGCACAGAAGCTGGCGGCCGAGAAGCGGGTGGACACGGCGGCGATCAGCGGCACCGGCCGCGGGGGGCGTGTTACCAAGGAGGACGTGCTGCAATCGATCGAAGGCGGAGCGCGGCCTGCGGCCGTCCCGGCGGCGCGGCGGGCGCCGGCCGTGGAAGTGGGAGCGCTTGGTGAGCGCCCCGAGCAGCGCGTGCCGATGTCCCGGCTGCGGGCACGCGTCGCCGAACGCCTGGTGCAGTCGCAGCACTCGGCGGCGATCCTCACCACCTTCAACGAAGTCAACATGCAGGCGGTGATCGATCTGCGCAGCCGCTACAAGGACCGTTTCGAGAAGGAGCACGGCGTGAAGCTCGGCTTCATGTCGTTCTTCGTGAAGGCCGCGGTGCACGCGCTCAGGAAATACCCCGTCGTCAACGCGTCGATCGACGGCACCGATATCGTCTATCACGGCTATTACGACGTCGGCATTGCGGTCAGCAGCCCGCGCGGGCTGGTGGTACCGATCTTGCGCAACGCGGGCGAGCTTTCGCTCGCGGACATCGAAAAGCAAATCGCGGATTTCGCCAAGCGCGCGCAGGAGGGCAAGCTCACGATCGAGGAGCTCACGGGCGGCACGTTCTCGATCTCCAACGGCGGCGTGTTCGGCTCGATGCTGTCCACCCCGATCATCAACCCGCCGCAGAGCGCGATTCTCGGCGTTCACGTCACCCGCGAGCGCCCGGTCGCCGAGAATGGCCAGGTGGTGATCCGGCCGGTCAACTACCTCGCGCTCTCCTATGACCACCGCATCATCGACGGGCGCGAGGCGGTGCTGTCCCTGGTCGCGATCAAGGAAGCGCTCGAGGACCCGGCCCGCATCCTGCTCGATATCTAGAAGAGCGTGATTCGTGATTGGTGATTCGTGATTCGATGACCCGAAAGACGCGTAGCAGGTCGATTCACAAATCACGACTCACGATTCACGCCGCTCAGGTATGAGCAAGTCGTTCGACGTCGTAGTCATTGGCGGGGGTCCCGGGGGATACATCGCGGCGATCCGCGCCGCGCAGCTGGGGCTCACGACCGCCTGCATCGACGAGTGGACGGGCACGGACGGCAAGCCCGCGCTCGGCGGTACCTGCACCAATGTCGGGTGCATCCCCTCCAAGGCGCTGCTGCAGTCCTCGGAGAACTACGAGCACGCCGCGCACGCCTTCGCCGAGCACGGCATCCAGGTGAAGGGCCTCTCCCTCGATCTCGCGCAGATGCTCAAGCGCAAGGACAGGGTGGTCAGGCAGAACAACGACGGCATCGTCTATCTCTTCAAGAAAAACAAGGTAACCTTCTTTCACGGCCGCGGCAGCTTCGCCGGGGGAGCCGCGGGCGCGTGGCAGGTCAAGGTGACCGGCGGCGCGAACGAGGCGATCACGGCGCAGCACGTCATCATCGCAACCGGCTCCAACCCGCGGCCGCTGCCGGCCGCAGCCTTCGACAACAAGCTGGTGCTCGACAACGCCGGCGCGCTCGCGCTGCCGGAGGTCCCCAAGCGGCTCGGCGTCATCGGGGCCGGAGTGATCGGGCTCGAAATGGGCAGCGTCTGGCGGCGGCTCGGCGCCGAGGTCACGATGCTGGAAATGCTGGAGGCATTCCTGCCGGCCGCGGACGAGGCGGTGGCTAAGGAGGCGTGGAAGATCTTCAGCCGGGAGCAGGGGCTCAACATCGTGCTCGGGGCAAACATTGCCCGTGTGGCTCTCAGCAAGAAGGGCGTTACCGTCGAATACGCGATCAAGGGCGGCGGGCAGCACAAGCTCGAATGCGAGCGTCTGATTGTTTCCATCGGGCGCGTGCCGAACACTCAAGGGCTGGACGCGCAGGCAGCCGGCCTCAAGCTCGATCAGCGGGGCTTCATCGAGGTCGACGCGGAATGCCGCACGAACCTGCCCGGCGTGTGGGCGATCGGCGACGTGGTGCGCGGCCCCATGCTCGCGCACAAGGCAGAAGAGGAGGGCGTCGCGGTCGCCGAGCGCATCGCCGGCCGCCACGGCCACGTGGATTTCAACACCATCCCCTGGGTCATTTACACCGCCCCCGAGATCGCCTGGGTCGGCAAGACCGCGCAGCAGCTGAAGAGCGAAGGCGTGCCATTCAGGACCGGCCAGTTCCCGTTCATGGCGAATGGCCGGGCGCGCGCGCTGGGCGATACGCGCGGGTTCGTCAAGTTCGTGGCGGACGCGGCGACCGACCGCGTGCTCGGCGTGCACATCATCGGGCCGATGGCCTCCGAGTTGATCTCCGAGGCGGTGGTCGCCATGGAATTCCGCGCGTCCTCGGAGGACATCGCGCTCATCTGCCACGCCCATCCCTCGCTGTCGGAAGCGATGAAAGAGGCTGCGCTGGCTGTCGCGAAGCGCAGCCTAAATTCTTGATCCCGGAATAAGACCGGCTGCGGACGTGGGAAAGGTGGCGGCTGATGGATGAGAGTACGTTTGAGCCGCCCAATCGTATACAGCCGTCCCGAAAGCAGCCGGTCTCGGTCCTGGAGCTCTACCAGGAGGCCCTCAGGAAGCGGGGGTTCGAGCCGGACGCTTCGCAGTACTCGGCCGTGCTGCGGCTGCAGCAGCTCTACCAGGAATGGAGCGACTACAAGCGCCAGCGCAGCACCGCGCTCCGCCGCCTGGTCGTGCATCCGCCCCTGCCGCGGGGTGTCTACTTGTGGGGCGCCGTGGGGCGCGGCAAGACCTTTCTCATGGACAGTTTCTACCGCTGTCTCCCGCTCGTGCGCCGCCGCCGCGTGCACTTTCACCACTTCATGCGCGACGTGCACCGCGAGCTCGACGAGCTGAAGGGCATTGTGGATCCCCTTGACGCGCTTGCCGGCCGCATTGCCAAGCGCTACCGCCTGGTCTGTTTTGACGAGATCGCTCTTTCGGACGTGGCGGATGCGCTGATTCTCGGGCGGCTGCTGACACGCACGCTGGACAAAGGCGTGGTCTACTGCATGACCTCGAACTATCACCCGGACGAGCTCTACAAGGGCGGTCTCAAGCGCGAGGACTTCCTGCCGGCGATTGAATTGATCAAGGCCCGGCTTGATGTGATTGAGGTGGATGGCGGCGTGGACTACCGCAAGCGCGCGCTGCAGCGGGTGAAGGTCTATCACGCCCCGCTTGCGCCCGAAACCGACCGCGCGCTGATGCAGGCGTTCAAGCAAATCGCCGAGGTGGGGGAGGAGCGGCATGAGCTCGATGTCGAAGGGCGCGTCATCCCCTATCGCCACCGCGCGGGCGGCGTGGTGTGGTTCGATTTCAAGGTGATCTGCGGCTGGGGCCGCTCGCAAAACGACTACATCGACCTCGCCAAGCGCTTCCACACCGTCGTCGTGTCGGGGGTGCCGCGCATGGGGCTCGACCGCGCCGACGAGGCGCGCCGTTTCACGCTGCTGGTTGACGTGTTCTACGACCAGCGCGTGAAAATGATCGTGTCCGCAGCGGCGCAGCCGGACGGGCTGCTGGCGCAGGACGCGGGCGGAGCCGATCCGCAGCTGCAGGCGATGGTGTTACAGTTCGACCGCACGGCGAGCCGTCTCACCGAGATGCAAACGCGGGAGTACCTGGAACAACCACGTTTCCGGTAGACCGGAAACGTTAAAGAGAGACTCAAATCGAGTAAAGAGGCTCGGTAGTTCATGAATACGTTTAAGGCATTCCGCATATTCAGCGAGAACGACAAGGTTTCCGGCCGCGTGGTGGAGGCGAAGCTGGAGGAGCTGTCGGCCGGCGAGGTCGTGTTCAAGACGGCGTTCTCGAGCGTCAACTACAAGGACGCGCTGGCGGCGACGGGTGCCGGCAAGATCATCCGGTCGTTCCCGCGCGTCGGTGGGATTGATGCGACGGGTACCGTGGAGTCATCCTTCGACCCCCGGTTCAACCCGGGCGAAGAGGTCATCTGCACCAGTTACGAGTTCGGTGTCTCGCACGACGGCGGTTTTGCTCAATACTGCCGGGTTCCCGCGGACTGGGTGGTGCCGTTGCCCAATGGCCTGACGCTGCACGAAGCGGCAACGCTCGGCGTGGCAGGATACACCGCCGGCCTGGCGATGGACCTGCTCGAGTTGAACGGCATGGCGCCCGCCCACGGCAAGGTGCTGGTGAACGGGGCCACGGGAGGCGTCGGAACGCTCGCCATCGACATCCTCTCGAAGCTCGGCTATCACGTCGTGGCGGTGACCGGAAAGGATGGCGAACACGAATTCCTGAAGAAGCTCGGCGCGCAGGAAGTGCTGTCGCGGCGCGCGCTGGAGATGGGTACGCGCCCGCTCGAGAAGGCATTGTGGGCCGCGGCGTTCGACTCGGTGGGCGGCGAGCAGCTCGCCTGGCTTACCCGCACCATGCAGCCGGACGGGCTGATTGCGAGCTTCGGCAACGCCGGTGGCATCGAATTCAAGGCTACGGTGCTTCCGTTCATCCTGCGCGGCGTGCGCCTGATCGGGGTGAATTCAGGGGACACGCCGATGCCGCTGCGGCGCAAGATCTGGGGCCGGCTCGGCGCCGACTTGAAGCCCCGGCACCTTGGCGACATCGGGCATGTTATTTCGCTTGACGACTTGCCGGGGTATTTCGATCGTATGCTGAAGGGACAAATAAGGGGCAGGGCAGTCGTCAAGCTTTGACAACGGGTGACTCGTTGCTCGTTACTCGTTCCTTGTGACCGATGCGAAACAAGAAACGAGAAACGAGTCACGCTGTGGTGAGAGGGGGAAATGGGAGCCTATAAAGAGTTCCACCGGCGCTCGATCGAGCGTAAAGAAGAGTTCTGGGCCGAACAGGCGCAGCTCGTCGACTGGCACCGGCCGTTCGGCAAAGTGCTCGACTACAGCCGCCCGCCGTTCGCGAAGTGGTTTGTCGGGGGGCTCACCAACCTGTGCCATAACGCGGTGGATCGCCATCTTGCCGCGCGCAGCGGCCAGAAGGCCCTCGTCTACATTTCCACTGAGACCGGTGAGGAGAAAACCTACACCTTCCGCGAGCTGCACACCGAGGTGAACCGCGTCGCGGCGATGCTAAGAAGCCTGGGCGTCACTCAAGGCGACCGCGTGCTGATCTACATGCCGACGATCCCCGAGGCGATTTTTGCGATGCTCGCAACCGTGCGCATCGGCGCGATCCACTCGGTGGTGTTCGGCGGCTTCGCCTCGGCGAGCCTCGCCGCGCGCATCGACGACGCGCGGCCCAAAGTGTTAATCACCGCGGACGCCGGCATGCGCGCGGGCAGGGCGATCCGCTACAAACCGCTGGTGGACGAAGCGATCCGGCTGGCGAAATCGCCGCCGGAGAGGGTCGTGGTCCTGGACCGCGGCATCGATAAATCGATGCCGCGCAGCCCCGGCCGCGACCTCGATTATGCCGAACTGCGGGCACGGTACCTCGACGCGCAGGTGCCGGTCACCTGGGTCGAATCGAATGAGCCGTCGTACATCCTCTATACCTCCGGCACCACCGGCCGTGCGAAAGGCGTCCAGCGCGATACCGGTGGCCATGCGGTGGGGCTCGCGGCTTCAATGAAATATGTCTATGACGGGCGGCCGGGTGAAACCTATTGGGCGACTTCCGACATCGGCTGGGTCGTCGGCCATTCCTACATCGTCTACGGCCCGCTCATCACCGGGATGGCGAGCGTAGTCTACGAGGGCGTACCGGTCCGCCCCGATCCCGGGATATGGTGGAAGATCGTGCAGGACCACAAGGTGACCGTGATGTTCTCCTCGCCGACGGCGATCCGCGTGCTGAAAAAGGAGAATCCCGCGTACCTCAAAAAACACGACGTGCAGAGCCTGCGCTACCTGTTTCTGGCGGGCGAGCCGCTCGACGAATCCACCCACAAGTGGATCGCGGACGCGCTCGGCAGGCCGGTGATCGATCATTACTGGCAGACCGAAACCGGCTGGCCGATCCTTGCGGGCATGCCCGGAATCGAGAAGACGCCGGTCAAGTTCGGCAGCCCGAGCTTCCCGGTGTTCGGCTACGATCTGAGGTTGCTGCGCGAGTCGGACGCAACCGAGGCGGCGCCCAACGAGAAGGCCGTCGTGGCGATCATGCCGCCGCTGCCGCCGGGCTGCATGTCCACCGTATGGGGCGATGACGAGCGCTTCGTCAAGACCTATTT
>JBGQGU010000013.1:0-15668 GCA_041497655.1 Gammaproteobacteria bacterium | reverse complement strand
ATGAGCGAGAACATGGGGCGGCAGGTCGTGGTGGACAACCGGCCGGGCGCGGGCATGATCCTCTCCGCGACCGCGGCATTGCAGTCGGCAGCCGACGGCTACACCATGATCCTGGCCGGCAACGGCACCGCGATCAGCGCATCGCTGTTCAAGTCGCTGCCTTACAACATCCTCACCGACTTCGCGCAGGTGTCCACCCTGGCGACCTTCGACCTGGTGGTTGTAGTGTCATCGAGCTCGAAGCTTGCCAGCGTCGCCGACCTCATCGCCGCGGCCAGGCAGAACCCGGGCAAGCTCAACCTCGGCACGATCAATATCGGCTCCACGCAGCACCTGTCGGGCGAACTGTTCAAGTCGGTTGCCGGCATCGAGGCGCAGGTGGTGCCGTTCAAGGGAACGCCCGCGCTGGTGGCGGCGCTGCGCTCCGACGATATCGACGTCGCCTTCGAGTTCGCGCCGCCGGCCATCCCGCACGTCAAGTCCGGGGCGCTAAAGGCGCTCGCCGTCGCGGCTGCGAAACGCCACGCCGATCTGCCGGATGTCCCGACCACCGTGGAGGCCGGGCTCGCGGATTACCAGGTATCTTCGTGGAACGCGGTTTCGGTGCGCGCCCAGACGCCGCGCGCAATCGTGGCACGGCTGAACAAGGAAATCGTGACTGCGCTCGACTCGCCCGAGGTGAAGCAGAGGCTGAACGCCCTGGGCGCGGAGGCCTATCCCAGCACGCCCGAGCAGACGGGGGCACGAATGAAATCCGAGATCGCCCGGTGGAAAGCGGTGATCGAGCGCGCCAACATTCCGCGCCAGTGACGATGCCACAACAAAGCGAGCTGCCGCTCAAGATCGCCATCGCCACCTACGGGCATACCGCCGCGCTCAAGCAGGGCAAGATTCGCATCACCGGGGTGAAGCCCGAGTTCATCGAGGTCAAACCCATCATCGCCGCCTTCCGGCGCATGGTGCGCGGCGTGGAATTCGACGTGTGCGAAATGGCGCCCGCCACCTACCTGATCGCGCGTGCCGCCGGCTCGCCGTTCAAGGCACTGCCGGTGTTCATCTACCGGCGTTTTCACCACGCCGGGCTGGTGTGCCGCGATGACGCGGGCATCCGCGGGCCCAAGGACCTCGAGGGCAAGAAAGCCGGCGTGCGCGCCTACTCGGTAACCACCGGGATCTGGACGCGCGGCATACTGCAGAACGAGTACGGCGTGGACATCTCCAAGGTCACCTGGGTGGTCGACGACGAAGAGCACGTGAAGAGCCTGCGGCTGCCGCGCAACGTCGTGCACGCGCCGCCGGGGCGATCGCTGGTGGACATGATGGCCGCGGGCGAGCTGCAGGCCGCCTTCACCGACAATGCGGGCATCGGCCGGGCCGGACCGCCCAAGGACGGCTGGCAGGCGAGCGGCCAGGCGCGGCCGCCCAGCTATGTCGAGCTATTCCCGGACGCGCCGCGGCTGGAAGCGGAGTGGTTCCGGCGGACCGGGATTTACCCCGTGCACGGGCTGATCGTGGTCAAGGACGAGCTGCTCGCCAAACACCCGTGGGTCGCGAAGGCGCTGTTCGACGCGTTCGTCGAATCGAAGGAGCGCTACCGGGGGCAGCTCAAGGCCGGAGAATCGGTGTCGGACAAGGACGATTTCTACCGCCAGATGGCCGCCATCGTCGGCGACCCGTTGCCCTACGGCGTGAAAGCCAACCGCCCCGCGATCGATGCGCTCATCATGTATTGCCACCAGCAGGGGCTGCTCGGAAAACGGTTTTCGGCGGAAGAAATGTTCGTGGATCCCGAGGCGGCTTGACCCACGCGCCGGCGTAACGACAACATACTAGAAGCGGCGTGGTCTCAAAAACGTTCCCTCGCCCCGCGGTAGTGGGGAGAGGGGATTTTTGAGATGGGTTCTAACAAGGAAAGGGCTCATGCCAACGAAAATCGTAGACATCCATCCGCACATCATTTCCAGCGATACCCGGCGCTACCCGTTGTCGCCCCTGGGAGGCGAGCAGTCCGGCTGGTCGCAGAAGAGGCCGGTCAGCTTCGAGCAGCTGATCGCCGCAATGGACCAGGCGGGCGTCGACAAGGCGGCCATCGTGCACGCCTCGACGGTCTACGGCTACGACAATTCCTACGTGGCCGATGCGGTCACCGCGCGGCCCGACCGCTTCACCGGGGTGTTCTCGGTGGAGGTGCTCGCGCCGGACGCTCCGGAGAAAATCCGCTACTGGGTGGGCCGCAAGCTGAGCGGGCTGCGCCTGTTCACGACCGGGAGCACCATGCCCGGGCAGGCGCCGTGGCTCGAGGACCCGCGGCTGCTTCCGGCGTGGGAGTGCGCCGGGGAGCTCAACATCCCGATCTGCATGCAGATGACGCCGGCGGCGATCCCGCAGCTGGAGAAGCTGCTCAAGCGCTATCCGCGCGTCCTTGTGATCCTCGACCACCTCGTGAAGCCCGCCATCGAAGAGGGCCCCCCGTATGCCAAGGCGACTTTTCTGTTCGATCTCGCGCGCTACGGCAACGTGTACCTCAAGCTCACCTCCCGTAACGTCGAGGAAGCACGCCGCGGCAAGGCGACGCCGGAGACGTTCTTCGCCCGCCTCGCGAAGGAGTTCGGCGCCTCGCGCATCGCCTGGGGCTCGAACTATCCCGCCTCGGAGGGCACGCTCGCACAATTCGTGACTGAAGCGAAGCGGGCGCTGGCTTCGCTGCCGCGGCAGGACCAGGACTGGATCCTGCACCGGACGGCCCAAACCCTGTATCCCGCGTTGGCAGACCAAGGAAAACAAGGATGAAGGCGGAAGGATGAAGGATGACCTACAAACGGCTCCGCCTGAAGGATGAAGGATGAAGGCGGAAAGATGACCTGGTTCTAACTCCCGCACTGCGGGGGTCATCCCTCATCCCTCATCCTTGGAGTCCCCCAATGTCGCAATACATATCGGGAGGAGAACGGTACATGAATAGCGATTCCATCAAGCTGAAGGCGCTGCTGGGCGACTATCCCAACACGCGCGCCGTGAAGCAGGGCGAGATACGCTCCCCGCGTCTCACCTTCGATTTCGCCGACGTCAAGGCGCCCCACCACGCGTTCAAGCGCGTGGTGCGGGACCTCGAGTTCGACGTGGCGGAGCTTGCGATCGTCACGTACCTCACGGCAAAGGCCCACGGCAAGCCGCTCGTCCTGCTGCCGGCCGTCGTGCGCGGAAAATTTCAGCACGAATCCATCATTTGTCGCGCCGACAAGCCGCTCGCGCCCGCAGACCTCGCCGGCCGCCGCGTCGGCATCCGGTCGCATTCCGTGACGACGGTGACCTGGGTGCGCGGCATACTGCAGAACGATTATGGCGTCGATCTTAACCGCGTGCATTGGGTGACCTTCGAAGATCCGCATGTCGTCGAGGTCCGCGACCCGCCCGGGCTCGAGCGGGCCGCCGCCGGCAAGGACCCGATGACCATGCTGGTCGAAGGCGAGCTGGATGCCGCGGTGCTGACCGGCGATAGCCTCAAGGACCCGCGCGTGCGGCCGGTCATCGCCGATCCCGAGGCGGCCGCGAACGCCTGGTATCAGCGCTACGGGGCGGTGCCGATCAATCACATGGTCGTGATCCGGGAGCCCCTGCTCAAGGCAAAACCCTGGCTTGCGCAGGAGGTGTTCCGCCTGCTCGCCGAAAGCAGGAAGGCCGCGGGGCCTGCGAAAAGCGGCCGCGACCCGTTCCCGTTCGGCGTCGAGGCGAACCGCAAGAGCCTCGAGCTGATCATTCGCTACTCGGCGCAGCAGGGGCTCGTGCCGCGGCAATACGAAGTCAACGAGCTCTTCAACGACCAGACGCGCGCGCTGGGTATGTCGTAAACTGAACAAATGAGGAAAACGTGAGCGAACCGTTTGCTGAAGCACTGGCAGCCCGCACGCAGGACGTTCTGGATAACTGCACGCGCTGCGGGCGCTGCTTCGAAGTGTGTCCGATGACTGCGCCCGCGGGCATCGCGGACAAGAACGCCGCGGAGGTGGTCGGCGGCGTGCTGGACATCATCCGCGGCGGCAGCGGCTCGCCCGGATCGGAGCGCTGGGCGCAGGTGTGCTCGGGCAGCGGCAGCTGCATCCCCGCGTGCCCCGAAGCCGTGAATCCGCGATTCATGCTCGCCCTCGCGCGTGTCGCCATGCAGCGCCGCGCGACTGCGGAGGAGCAGCACAAGAAAGGCAGCGCCGCGTTCTCGAACATGGGCCGCGGCGTGCGGGTGCTATCGCGCATGCAGCTCCCGGCCGAGGTGCTCAAGCGGTTTCGCAGCGAAGGTCCGGCGGAAGCCACGCCGGAAGTGGTCTTCTATACCGGCTGCAACGTGCTCAAGACGCCCCACATCGTTCTGCTGTCGCTGGACATCCTCGACGCGCTCGGCGTGTCTTACCGCGTGATGGGCGGGCCGGGCGACTGCTGCGGCGTGCTGCAGTTTCGCACCGGCGACCTCGAGGCTTCGGGCCGCATCGCCTATCGCACGACCGACCGCTTCGCCGCCACCGGCGCGACCAAAGTGCTCGCGTGGTGCCCGACGTGCACGATCCAGATCGGGGAAAACGTGCTGCCCGGACGCACAGGCGCTCCCGGCGCGCCCGCCTACGAGCTCGAAGCTTTTGTCGTGTACCTCGCAGGCCAGCTCGACCGGCTGCGTCCTCTCATGCGCTACCCTGTCACCAAGCGCGTCGGGCTGCACGAGCATCCGGGCGTGCCGGGCGTCTGCGAGTCCGCCATCAGGATCCTGCGAGCGATTCCGGGACTCCAATACGTCGAGCTCGCGCAGCCGCAGGTGGGCTACATGTGCAACACGCTGCAGCCGCTGCCCGCGTTCAAGCGCGACGTGCATCGCGGCATACTCGAAGCCGCCGCGGCAGCGAGAGTCGACGCGCTCGCCGGCGTTTACCACGCCTGCCACCGCGAGCTCTGCAGCCACGAAACCGACTGGCCTTTCGAAGTGGTGAACTTCCTGGAGCTCATCGGCGAAGCCATGGGCATCAGGCGCGAGGACAGCTTCAAGCGCCTGAAGAAAATGCAGGACGCCGACGCGATCCTCGCGGACGTGATGGACCTCGTGGAGAAGCACGGGCTCGCGCTCGAGGAAGTGCGCGCGGTGATCGAGAAGGATTTGCTCGGGGAGCAGCCACTGCCGCTGCGCAGCGCGCGCGTTGAGCGGGACGCCGCTTCCGCGCCCGGATAAACAAAGATGCCAGGCTCGATTGATTGAGACAAGAAGAAAAACCACAGAACTGGCTGCCCTTCATTGAAGTATCCGCGCTAGGAGAGCATTGCAGTGATCACCGTAAGCGACGCGCACCAGATCACCGACGTTGAAACCCTCGAGAAGCTCTACGGCACGCCTTCCGGCGCTGCCGTCGAGAAGGAGATCGACTACCTTCATCCGCATTACCGAAGGCTGATCGCCGCCTCGCCGTTTTTCGTCCTTGCCAGCGGTGGCCCACAAAGCATGGACGCGTCTCCGCGCGGTGATGCACCGGGATTCGTCGTGGTCGACGACGAGAAGACGCTGCTGATTCCCGACCGGCGGGGCAACAACCGCGTGGACAGCCTGCGCAACATCATCGCCAACCCGCACGTCGCGCTGCTGTTCCTGATCCCGGGCATCGGCGAGACACTGCGCGTCAACGGACGCGCGGAGATTTCTACCGATCCGGCGCTGCTTAAGCGCTTCAGCGTCGAGGGCAAGCTTCCGCGCTTGGTGCTCGTGGTCCGCGTCGATACCGTTTTTTTCCAGTGCGCCCGCGCGATCTTCCGCTCAAAGCTATGGGACGCGGCTCGGCACACCGAACGCAGCAGCCTGCCGAGTATCGGCACGATCATCTCCGATATCACTCATGCGCGGTTCGACGGCAAGGAATACGACAAGGGGTTGTACGAGCGCTTGAAGGAGGCGCTTTACTAGGGAAGGGCTTTTGCTTAGGGGACGGCAACTGTCTCGAAATCGGAACTCGCTCAGGCCGCTGATTGAGATTGGAAGAGGCAATGGGGACAGATCCTGAGGTTTCCCCGGTTTTCAGCAATGTCATGAGTTTTCGGGCCCGATCCTGGCGGATGTGGCGGTTCGCGCTGCGCAATGCGCTGATCTGCGGCCTCGCGACAACGCTGGTGGGTTGCGCCTGGCTCGACACGAAGCAGCGCGAGCTCGTGTTCCGGCCCACGCCGGGGCGCCCGGCCGACTTCAAGGGCCTGCGTTCGGGTGATGTTGCGTTCGATGTGGATGTGCCGGGCGACACCGCTGGCAGCACTGACCGGCTGCACCTTTGGTGGCTGCCGAGCCCCGACCCGCAGGCGCCCACATTGCTTTATCTGCACGGTACTTTTCGAAACCTGTATGAGAACCTCCGCAAGATCGAGGCCCTGCGCGTGGCCGGTTTCGCGGTGCTCGCGGTCGACTACCGCGGCTGGGGCGACAGCAGCCCGATCATCCCGTCGGAGGCCACCATCTACGCCGATGCGCATGTGGCCTGGGCCGAGTTGGCGCGGCGCCAGAGCGACCCGCGCAAGCGCGTGATCTACGGGCATTCGATGGGCACTGGTGTAGCGGTCGAACTGGCAAGCCAGTTGCGCGTGGGCGCGGACTACGGCGGGCTCATCCTCGAATCGGCCTTCACGCGCCTGCCCGATATTGCCAAGGCTGTCGGCCCCATTGGCACGATCGCCTCGTGGTTGGCAACGCAGGAGTTCGACTCGCTCGCGAAGATCGGCAAGGTGGATGCGCCGATCCTGATGATGCACGGCGCGGCCGACAACACCGTGCCGATCGAGCTCGGCCGGCAGCTGTACGAGGCCGCGCCGGCGGGCACGCGCTGGGTCGAGTTCCCCTTGGGTTCGCACAGCGGTCTGGACCACGAAGCGCCACAACAATACACGCAGGCCGTGCACGAACTGATCGAACAACTCCAATAGGAGACAGACCACTAAGGATTGAAGAGGGTTGATCTGCTTCAACAATATTCTTAGTGGTCTGTCCCCTATGAAGAAGCCTCGACGCTACCACCACTCTGTCTACGTTGTCCTCCTGTCGAAAGACGTTCTGTACGAACCGAGATTTGCAAGGTGTAACCCTGATTACGATCCGTCAAAACCGTGCGTCTATGTCGGCATGACGGGTCAGAGCCCCGACGTGCGGTTCGACAAGCACAAGGCGGGGCTCAAGTCGAACAAGTTCGTCAGGCTCTACGGGCAGAGGCTCATGCCCGAGCTATACGAGTGCTACAACCCGATGCCCTACGACGCGGCGCTTGAAATGGAGATCGAACTGGCCATACACCTGCGCGAGAAAGGGTATGGGGTGTGGCAGGGGTGATGAGCAAGGTTCAAGGATCAAGGTCCAAGGTCCAAGGTCCAAGCTCCAAGGCTCAAAGCCCTTGCGCTGCACGTCCCTTGCTCCTCGTGTCTTGTTCCTTGTAACTTCTACCCTTCTTGAGCCCAGGAAACGCGCGTTCAAGCTCGGCCCGGGAGAGCTCGCGGAATTTTCCCGAATCCAGCTCGCCCAGCTCCAGCGCGCCGTATGCCACTCTCTTGAGTCGCGTGACTTCGTGGGAGAGCGCGGAGAACATCCGGCGGATTTCGCGGTTCTTGCCCTCGGTAAGCTGGACGGTTAGATGGGATTCCTTACCGCTGGCTTTGCGCAGGATAATTTCTTGCGGCTGGAGCTTTTCTCCTGTATCCAGCAGTCCCCGCCGGAGCCGTTCCAGGCTCTCTTCCGTCACTTTGCCTCGCACGGTGACCAGGTAGGTCCGAGAAACCGCGCTCCCGGGATCCGTAAGCCAATCGGCCAGGCGCGTATCATTGGTCAGGAGCAAGAGTCCGGAGGTCGCCCAATCCAATCGCCCCACCGCGATCAAGTGCAATCCAGGTTCCGGGATGAACGAGAAGACCGTGGGCCGGCCCTTTTCGTCCGAGCGCGTGGTGACCACTCCGCGCGGCTTGTGCAGCAGGAAAGTCCGGTGAGGAGCCTTGGCGACGGGTTTCTCTTCGATCTCAATCCTGGCGCGCTCTGGAATGACCGGGAACAGCGGGTCTTTCCGAAGCACTCCGTTCACGTTGACCTTACCGTCCAGGATCCACTGCCGCGATACAGTGCGGGAAGCGATTCCAAGTTTGGAAAGCGCCCGTTCGAGCGGCACATGTCCTGGCTTCATCCCTTTCATGGAGCGTCCTTCTTGAAACCCGAGTTGTCTTGAACAACAACTGGGGACAGACAAATCGGTAAAAGTTGTCTGACCCCGGTTTTGGCTATGATCTGAGGATACACGGGGTCAAAGCAATTGGAATCGATGAATGTTGCTCTGACCTCATTCGTTCAAATACGCTAGATAGCGCCGGAAAATGTGTTCTGACCCCGGTCTAGGGTCGGTTGCCGCCTGTGGGTCGCGAATTCGCAGTCAGGCGGCGGCCGGGGCCTGATACAGGCCGTGACTATGTTGCGCGCGGTATTTCGCACTTTGAACGGGGTATATACTCAACGGCTCAATCGCCTCCGCTACATAGTAAAGGTTGCCTCTTGTTCAAGATCGAGGTAAGTTGTCCAAGAGCTTCGCCAACGCCGTTCACCGATACGGCGAGGCCATAAACTGGGAGGAGTCCATGCGCCACTTCTTTTCGATTGTTTCGGCAATCTGCGTCGTCGCGTTGATGGGTGTCCAGGTAACAGCCCGCGGCGCCGAGGCACCGGTTCCGCCGCCACCTTATGGCACGCCTATTACCCTGGAACAGGCCAAGAAGGCCATCGATAGCGCGGAAGCCGAGGCGAGGAAGAGAAACTTGAATGTGGCAATCGCCATCGTCGAACCTTCGGGCGACCTCGTTTACTTCCGGAGGATGGACGGTGTGGACTATGCCTCGATCAAGATCGCCCAAACCAAAGCGATATCGGCCGCAACTTTCCGTCGACCGAGCAAAAGCTTCAGGGACCGGGTCGCCGCAGGCGATCTGTCTCCAATGGCATTAGCAGGTGCGGTGGCGTCCGACGGTGGCGTCCCGATTATCGTCGGCGGCAAGATCATTGGGGCGATCGGCACGTCTGGTGGCTCGGACGGCCCAATATCGCAAGCCGGCGCCGACGCTCTCAAGTAGGAGTTCGCCACCCCGACTCTGCCGGGATCACCTCCCGCTAGAGTTTTTTTGCGGCACGCTGGGAAGCCTCAGGGTCAGACTCGACCTCTAATCTGTTTTTGCCTCGAGCAGCCAGTCGAGCTACCAGCGACAGTCTTTCTCAGCACCCATTTAATCTTCAGGCGCGCACAGGGGCCGGGCGCGCTCGGCCCCTGTGCATCTTCCGGCGATGTCGGGGCAGGGTAGAATTCATAAATATTCCTTTCCTGGATCGACCAGGGTGAAGGCGAGAGCTGGCAGCCGGGTCGAGCGCTATCGCCCGAACAACTGTCGGAAAACAAGTAACCGGAGCGACGCAAAGGCAGATGCGAAACGATCGGACCCACAGCCTGGTGCAGAAAGCACACTATTCGCGGGAAGAGCTCGTGGAATGCGGCCACGGGCGTTTGTTCGGACCTGGCAACGCCCGGCTGCCGCTTCCGCCCATGCTGATGTTCGATCGGATCGTGCGCATCGCGAATACGGGCGGCGCCTACGGCAAGGGGGAAATCCACGCCGAGCTCGATATCCGGCCCGATCTCTGGTTCTTCGCTTGCCATTTCGAGTCCGACCCGGTCATGCCCGGTTGTCTCGGCCTTGATGCGCTATGGCAGCTTGTGGGATTCTTCCTGGGCTGGCTGGGCGAGCCGGGCCGCGGCCGGGCCCTGGGCGTGGATTCCGTCAAGTTCACAGGCGAGGTGCTGCCGGCCGCGAAATGCGTCTCGTATCACGTCGATTTGAAGAGCGTGATACGCCGCAAGCTGATTTTGGGAGTCGCCGACGGGGTCGTGAAGGTCGACGGGCGCAGCGTTTGTCAGACCGAGGGCCTGCGCGTCGGGCTGTTCACCCGCACGGATGGCATTTAGGCGGATCGGGCGCCGTATCATGTGGACGGGCGGGGCCCCGACCTAGGCCGTACTGGGAGGTAACTGTTCCATGAGACGCGTGGTGGTAACCGGATTGGGGATCGTGTCGAGCATTGGCAACAACAAGGCCGAGGTGCTGGATTCGCTGCGCCAGGGGCGTTCCGGCATCACGTTTTCAGAGGTGTACCGCGACATGGGGTTCAGGAGCCAGGTGCATGGCTCGCTGAAGATCGATCCTGATGAAGCGGTCGAGCGGCGCTGGCGGCGCTTCATGGGCGACGGGGCGGCCTACAACTACATCGCCATGCAGGAGGCGATCGCGGATTCCGGCCTCGCGGAAGGCGACGTTTCCAACGAGCGCACGGGCCTCATCATGGGTTCGGGCGGTCCTTCCACCAAGAGCTTGGTGGCCGCCGCGGACATCGCGCGGGAAAAGGGCCCCAGGAAGGTCGGTCCCTTCGCCGTGCCGAAGGCCATGTCAAGCACCAACTCGGCGACCCTGTCCGTTGCCTTCAAGATCAAGGGCGTCAACTATTCGATCAGTTCGGCCTGCTCCACCAGCGCGCATTGCATCGGCAACGCGGCCGAGATCATTCAACTCGGCAAGCAGGACATCGTCTTCGCCGGCGGGGGCGAGGAGTTGCATTGGACCCTGTCGGTGCTCTTCGATGCCATGCCGGCGCTTTCCTCCGGCTACAACGACACGCCGGAACGGGCGTCTCGCGCCTACGATGCCCATCGTGACGGCTTCGTGATTTCCGGCGGCGGCGGCGTGCTGGTGATGGAGGAGCTGGAGCACGCCCGGGCGCGCGGCGCCAGGATCTACGCCGAGTTCGCGGGCTACGGCGCCAATTCCGACGGCTACGACATGGTGCAGCCCTCGGGCGAAGGCGCGGTGCGGTGCATGAGGATGGCGCTGCAAACCCTCGATCTGCCGGTCGATTACATCAATACGCACGGCACCTCGACCCCTGCCGGGGACATCAAGGAGCTCGAAGCGATCCGCGAAGCGTTCAAGGACCGCGGCCGCATCCCCCCGTTCAGCTCGACCAAGTCCCTCACCGGCCATTCGCTCGGAGCGGCCGGCGTGCACGAGGCGATCTACAGCCTGCTGATGATGGAAAACAATTTCATCGCCGCCTCGGCCAACGTCGAAAGCCTCGACCCGGCCGCCGAGGGCATGCCGATCGCGCTCAAGCGCCAGGACAACGTGACGCTTAACTGCGTGCTGTCCAACAGCTTTGGCTTCGGCGGCACCAACGCGACGCTCGCCTTCAAGCGCTATGTGGGCTGAGCCAGACGAGTTCCGCAGAAATGCAAGGCTGGCGGTCTCCAGATCAGGGAAGAACACCATGATTCATTCTCATTCTTTGTCCAAGACGGCTATCGCGCTGGTCGCCGCGTTCGTGCCGCTCACCGCCTCGGCGCAGGGCTATCCCGCGAAGACGATCCGCTACGTCGTGCCGTTCCCGCCCGCGGGGGCGACGGACATCCTCGCGCGCTGGGTGGCGGAGAAGATCTCCCCGGCGCTCGGCCAGACGGTGGTGGTGGAGAACCGGCCCGGCGCGGCCGGCGGCGTCGGATCCGATTTCGTCGCGAAGAGCCCGCCCGACGGCCACACGATGCTGATGGCTACGGCGGCGCAGGCGATCAGCGAAACGCTGTACGTGAAGCAGCCGTTCTCGTTCGCCCGCGACCTCGCGGCGGTGGCGCAGGTCGCGCGCGTGCCGAACGTGATGGAGGTGCATCCTTCGGTGCCGGCGCGGACGGTGAAGGAGTTCATCGCGCTGGCGAAGTCGCGGCCGGGCCAGCTCAACTTCGCGTCCTCGGGCGCCGGCACGACACTGCACATGTCGGGCGAGCTGTTCAAGTTGATGACCGGCACCGACATCTTGCACGTGCCGTACAAGGGCAGCGCGCCGGCAATCTCCGATCTCATGGCGGGGAACGTGTCGGTGATGTGGGACAACCTGCCGGCTTCGATGCCCTACATCAAGGCGGGACGGCTGCGCGCGATTGCGATCACCACCGCCCGGCGCTACCCCGGGTTCCCCGACCTGCCGACGGTCGCCGAGTCCGGCGTGCCGGGCTACGAGTCGAGCGCGTGGTTCGGGGTGGTGGTGCCGGCCGCCACGCCGCGTGAGGTCATCACGCGGCTGAACGGTGAGATCAACCGCGCGGTCAACCTGCCCGACATGAAGGAGCGCTTCGCGCAGCAGGGCGCGATCCCCACGACCGGCTCGCCGGACGACTTCGCCGCCTGGATCCGCGCCGAGATCGCGAAGTGGGGGAAGGTGGTCAAGGCGTCGGGAGCGCGGGTGGAGTGAGGGGCGTCCTGAAGGATGAAGGCGGAAGGATGAAGGATGAACTGTCCCGGGTTGTACGGACCCCCAATAGGGAACAGCGATGAAGATCAAGCGAATCGAGCACGTCGGTGTGGTGGTGCGGGACACCGAGGCGAGCAGGCGCCTGTGGGAGGACTGCTTCGGCGTTCCGCTCGGCGGAGTGGAGGAAAACGCCCAACGCCGGCTCGCGCTCTACCCGATCGGCGAATCCATGATCGAGCTGGCGGAGCTGCCCGCGGGACATGCCTGAAGGTTGTTACACGGGGCCAGTGTAAGAGCTCCGAAATGCAGGAATGTTACGCTGAGCCCGTTTGTTTCAATTTCAAAGTCAGGCGCCGGCGGGGAGCAACATGTTCGACCGAGCGGTGATTCGACCGTGCCAGCCTGCGGACATCGACACCATCTGCGAAATCATCAATGATGCCGCGAGCGCATACAAGAACGTCATTCCGTCCGACTGCTGGCATGAGCCGTACATGTCTCGGCAGGAGCTGCAGCGTGAGATCGCCCAAGGGGTGACATTCTGGGCGGTGGCCGAGGGTAAACATCTGGTGGCAGTAATGGGGCTGCAGCCCGTTCACGATGTCGCGCTCATTCGGCACGCGTATACGCGGAGCGCCCGCCAACAGCGGGGCCATGGCGCTGCACTGCTCGCTCACTTCCGGGAGCGGACGGATCGCCCCATGTTGGTCGGCACCTGGAGTGCAGCTACCTGGGCAGTGCGCTTCTACGAGAAACACGGTTTCCACCTTGTCCGTCCGGTGGATAAGGATCGCCTGCTGCGTCGCTACTGGACGGTTTCCCCCCGACAAATCGAGGAGTCTGTCGTTCTCGCGGATTCGCGCTGGTTTGCGACCAAGACAAATATCGGCCAATAACGGACCTTCGCACCTCTGTCCGTGGACAGTCCCAATCTGCGCTATTTGCCGGCCTGCGGGTGATCCCGGCCCCGTAGGATTTGACCTGCGTCAAAGAGAGCCACAATTGACAGCTTCTTCCCATTGACAGCATTGGGGCAGCTGTGCACGCTGATCGTGAGCGGGTCGCTGGGGATGACAGTGATCGCGATTCCTGAGCCGGAGATCTACGCCATGATGGCGGTCGGTCCTGGCCTGACGGGTTGGGTGGGGCGCAGGAAGACGTTAAAGGAACTCGCTGCCGCCTAATCCTCTTCAGCAACAATCTTTGAGGAAGGAGGGGCTATAGACGAAAATCACCACAGTTCGATCCCGACGCCGGTGGCGATGCCCCGGCATACGTCGCGGTGACGCGACGAAATGAGGCCACAGCGATGTGGCGATCCTGCAAAGCCCTGCGATCATCGCGGGGCTTTGCGTTTGTGTGGGCGGCGCAGAGAAAAATAACGCTGCCGTCTAGCGATTAGCAGCACTCACACCGACTCTGCTGCGGCGGGGTTTGTTTTTGGTGGCACGTTACCAAGTGCCTCAACGACCGCTTCGGGCCGAAAGCAGCCATAGGCATTGGCTTGGTCTAGGGATTTCGTGGCGTCTTGTCGGTGAGAACTAAGGGATGAGGGCGGCAATATATGGGGATAGACCCCATTGAAAGAGAAGTTGCTTCATGAATTTAGCCTGTCTTCGCAGGCGCCGGTTTTCGGTCTTAATGATCTACGCCGTGCGGGCCTTGATGTCCGCCGCGGTCACCTCGCCCGTGTAGACGTAGCCGGTCTCCTCGACGCTGCCCGCGCCGACGTAGATGCCGATGACCTCGAGGGGCTCGGACTGGCTGAGGTTGTGCATGAAGTGCTCGACGCCCTTGGGAATGTAGTGGACGTGGCCGCCCCGCACTTCAGCACGGTCCGGGCCCGCGCCCGCCAGCCCGTGGCCCCGGATGACGTAGTAGAGCTCCTCGCAGTTCTCGTGCCGGTGCTTCTTGTGGACGGCGCCGGGCATGAACTTCGCCCAGAAGAGAGTGGTCGGGCTCCCGTTGTGGCGGCCGATGGGGATGCGGAAGTCGGTGATGCTCCAGCCATCCTTCGCGTTCATCCGGGAGGGCTTCACGTCGTCGACGTGGATGAGGACGCCCTCGCTGAACTTCTTGCCCCGGGGCATCTTGAGGTCCGCCTCGGTCACGGGGCCGCGGAACTCATAACCGGTGTCCTCGACGCTTTTCGCGCCAACATAGAAACCGATGACAAGGGCTTCCTCATCCTTCGTCTCGTTGAAGAAGAAGTGCTCCGCCCCCTTGGGCATGAGACGGCAGTGGCCTGCGCGGACCTCGGTGCGCTCGTTCCGCTGCCCGACGGCGCCGTGCCCCTTCAGATAGACGGCGATCTCGTCGCAGTCGCGGTGGAGGTGCTTGGCGTGGGTGGAGCCGGGCCGGAAGATGGAGTGGAAGAGGGTGGAGGAGCTCCCGTTCCTGCCCGAGATGGGCAGCCGGAATTCGGAGATGGCCCAGCCCTCTCCCGCCTTCATGTTCTCGGAACGGACGTCGTCAACGTGCACCAGGGGGTACTTGAGTGACATGGCAGTCCTCATGTGGGATTAGAAGCCAGTTTTAACCACGGAAACACACGGAAACACACAGAAATTCTTAAATGATTACGGGGACTCTAAGGGGGGCGGGTTATTGTCCGTGTGATTCCGTGTGATTCCGTGGCTATTTTTGAGACCGGTTCTAGATACGCGGGGTCGGAGCAAGATTTCCGGAATTCACGAATGTTACACTGACCGCGTTTGTTGTACCTGATTTTGGAGACGAGCATGACGCACGACGGGTTTCGCGGCGTATTTCCTTACCTGGTTTCACCGATCGACGAGCGCGGCCGTGTCAAGGACGCGGTGCTCACGCGTCTTGTGGACGATCTGATCGGCGCAGGCGTCCACGGATTGACGCCGCTCGGATCGACCGGTGAGTTCGCCTACCTGAATCGGGAGCAACGCCATCGCATCGTGGAGGTCGTGGTGCAGGCGACGCGCCGCAGGGCGCCGGTCGTGGCAGGTGTCGCGGCGACCACGATTGCGAACGCCGTTGAACAGGTCAAGGCTTACGAGGCGCTCGGCGTCGACGGCATCCTTGCGATTCTCGAGGCCTACTTTCCACTCACTGAGGATGGCGTGGTCGACTATTTCACCGCGGTGGCGAACGCAACCCCATTGCCGGTCGTGCTGTACACGAATCCGCAGTTTCAGCGCAGCGACCTCACGCTGCCGGCCATCGAGCGCCTGACCAGGGTCGACAACATACGCTATCTCAAGGACGCGTCCTCAGATACTGGTCGGCTGCTCAGCATCATCAACGCCGTCGGGGACCGCATACGCGTGTTCAGCGCCTCGGCCCACATCCCGGCCTGCGTCATGCTGATCGGAGGCGT
>JBGQGU010000012.1:0-16149 GCA_041497655.1 Gammaproteobacteria bacterium | reverse complement strand
GATTTTGGCTCCGGCCGCGCCTGCCAGCGCTTAACATTAACGGCGTTTCCGCCGTGAATGTTAGCCTACGCCGCAACAAGCCGCGCAATGGGATAAGACCCCCCATTTGACCTTGCGGTCAGACTTCGCTGAAGCGAAGTCGCGCGCGGCTTGTTTTCAGTCCTCTGCTCTACCACGAGCTTTGCGGAATTGCATCCCGCCGCTCTCCCTCACCCCTTACCCCTCTCCCAGAGGGCGAGGGGGAATGTACAGTGCGGAAATGGGACCTCAACCATTTCCGCACCATGACGATCGAGCTACCCGGCCACTTGCTGCAAAAACGTTTTCCGCCTGACACAGGGATTTTAGCTTCGGCCAGCCGGAAAGCGCGGTATTAGAGCGTTAATCACCGCGAGCGTCAAGAATCGGCGTCCCGCTGCGGCTCCCATCGCTCTTCAGCACTGCAAGTCGTGCAATGTGCAGAGATAGCGCTTCCAGAACGCCAGCCCGACCCACATCCATGCGAGAAAGAAAAACGCCACCAGCCCGATGTGCGCGTCGTGGATGAAGCGCGGCGAGACCATGCGGGTCAGCTTGATGATGGGACTCGTGCCTTTCTTGAAAAGATCGTAGATGAATTTGCCCTCGCGCGCCTTGGGGCCGAAGAGCCACAGGATGCCCTGCCCCAGAAGGAACAGTCCCGCGACTTCCACCAGTGCGCGGGCGATCGAGATGAGCAGTATGTCGGTCGGCATGGCGCTGAATTCTAACCGAGCAACCAACAAAATACCCCGCGATTGCGGGGTTCTCTGTTCCTGAGGATGGGGGGCACGGGGGAAACCTTGGTTTCCCCTGTTCCCATATTTCCAGGGGATATGTGACGCGTGAAAACGCGTTACATATCCATGCCGCCCATGCCGCCCATGCCGCCGTGGCCATGGCCCCCTTGGGACTCTTCCTTCGGCAACTCGGCGACCATGGCATCGGTGGTGAGGATAAGGCCCGCCACCGAAGCCGCGTTCTGCAGCGCGCAGCGCGCGACCTTGGTCGGGTCGAGCACACCCATCTCCACCATGTCGCCGTACTGGCCGGTCTGGGCGTTGAAGCCGTAGTTGCCCTTGCCTTCGACCAGCTTGTTGATGACCACCGAGGGCTCGTCGCCGGCGTTGGCGGCGATCAAGCGCGCCGGCTCTTCCAGCGCGCGCATCACGATTTTGATGCCCGCATCCTGATCGTGGTTGTCGCCCTTGACCTTGAGGTTGACGCGCGCCCGCAGATAGGCGACACCGCCGCCCGGCACGATGCCCTCCTCCACCGCCGCGCGCGTCGCGTGCAGCGCATCTTCCACGCGCGCCTTCTTCTCCTTCATCTCGACTTCGGTCGCGGCACCGACCTTTATCAACGCCACGCCACCGGCGAGCTTGGCCACCCGCTCCTGCAGCTTTTCCTTGTCGTAATCGCTGGTCGCCTCGTCGATCTGGGTGCGGATGTTCTTGACGCGCCCTTGGATCGCCTTGTTGTCGCCGTTGCCGTCGATGATCGTGGTGTCTTCCTTGCCGATCTCGATGCGCTTCGCCTGGCCGAGGTCCTTCAGCGTCGACTTCTCCAGTTGCATGCCGGTCTCTTCCGAGATCACCACGCCACCGGTGAGGACCGCGATGTCTTCCAGCATCGCCTTGCGGCGGTCGCCGAAGCCCGGCGCCTTCACCGCGCAGGTCTTCAGGATCCCGCGGAGGTTGTTCACCACCAGGGTGGCAAGCGCCTCGCCCTCGACTTCTTCGGCGATGATGAGCAGCGGCCGTCCCGCCTTGGCCACCTGCTCCAGCACCGGCAACAGCTCACGGATGCCGGAAATCTTCTTGTCGTAGAGCAGGATGTAGGGGTTCTCGAGCACCGACATCTGCTTTTCGGCGCTATTGATGAAGTAGGGCGAAAGATAGCCGCGGTCGAACTGCATGCCTTCGACGACTTCCAGCTCGTTCTGCAGGCTCTTGCCGTCCTCCACCGTGATCACGCCTTCCTTGCCGACCTTGTCCATTGCATCGGCGATGTTCTTGCCGATCTCGATGTCGGCGTTGGCCGAAATCGCACCGACCTGGGCGATTTCCTTGGAAGTGGTGCAGGGCTTGGAGATCTTCTTCAGCTGCTCCACGATCCCCTCCACCGCCTTGTCGATGCCGCGCTTCAAGTCCATCGGGTTCATGCCGGCGGCCACATATTTCATGCCCTCCTGCACGATGGACTGCGCCAGCACCGTTGCCGTCGTGGTGCCATCGCCCGCCACGTCCGAGGTCTTGGACGCGACTTCCTTAAGCATCTGCGCCCCCATGTTCTCGAACCGGTCCTTCAACTCGATCTCCTTCGCGACCGAGACCCCGTCCTTGGTAACGGTCGGCGCCCCGAACGAGCGCTCCAGTACGACATTGCGGCCCTTGGGGCCGAGTGTGACCTTCACAGCATCGGCCAGAATATTGACTCCGGCCAAGATCTTGCTGCGGGCGGAGTCGTGAAATTTGACGTCTTTCGCTGACATATCTGATTGCTCCTGTTATTGCGGAATTCGCTGGATTATCTGCCTTCGACCACGCCCATGATGTCTTCTTCGCGCATCACGAGCAGCTCGTCGCCTTTAATCCTCACGGTCTGTCCGGAGTACTTCCCGAACAGGATCTTGTCTCCCACCTTGATGTCGAGGGGACGCACCTTGCCATCCTCCAGGATCTTGCCTTTGCCCACCGCGATGACTTCGCCCTGATCGGGCTTCTCGGCGGCGGTGTCGGGAATGACGATTCCGGAAGCGGTCTTGCGTTCTTCCTCCAACCGCTTGACCATCACGCGGTCGTGTAGTGGACGTATCTTCATGATTGAGCCTCCTGTGGATTAACCTGGACAACGGAGAACGACTGATTAGCACTCGACCCTACCGAGTGCTAACAATACGGGTAAGATCGCGTTATGTCAATAGGTTAGCCGTACCAGCCAACCGGATAGACACCGATGTTGGCGCACACTAACCCAGGTGGCGGCGAAATCGTAAGCCACCAGAAAACACTGAAAAACTAATTGGTTAGTCTAGTTCCAGCGAGGTGCTGGTGGAGACCCCGAAGCGGTAAACCGTCTTGCGGTTGCCGTCACAGCGGGGCGGGATCGGACGATGCGGGCAGGGCGGGGGCCGCCGTCCCCTCGAGGTCAGGGTAGCGTCATCGGCAACTTCGGCCCAGATGCCGCCGCTGACTGGCCGGAACAGCCACATGAGGTAACCGCGTTTTGCCGCAAGCTGCAACAGCTCGTCGGCATCGGGCGCATCTGCCACCACCACCTGGTTGCCGTTAATGCCGAACGGGAATGCGCCGAACGCCTGGAGGCATTCGAGTGCTTCGGTGGAGGGCGCGCCGGGCCGCATGCAGCCTTTGCGCTCGGCGCGCGCGACGTCCCAAGCGCCCAGCTCCCACGCCGCCTCCATCGCGGCGCGGTCAACCGCGACCAGATCGCGCCAGCGGTCGTTCAACTGCAGCGCGGAACTCGGCAGCGGCGTGTAGGACACGGTCTCGGCCTGCTCCACTTCGGCCAGCTTTTCCTGAATGAAGCCGTGCCAGTGCAGCGTCAGGATCAACGGCGTGTCCGGGCAAGGCACGGCCGCGAGCGTGATACCGACGAGCGGCAGACCGCTCGCTGCGATCTGCTCCTCTATGCGCTCAAGTATTTCCATGGTCAAGACTGCTCTTTTCGGGTGCTAAACTCACTGCGCCCCAGGTAGAAACAGGCAAGATTGATGCCAATCTTCCAATCCTAACGTCACACCTGAAGCCGCGGTTGACCTGGCGGGAAGTCTTGCGCGGGCCCGATCCGGGCCGGCACCTGGCCGTGCGTGACCGATGTCGCAGATCTGAGGGAAGGCGGTCTTTATGCACTCGCCCGTATACTTAAATCGTCCACGACCAAAATGCAAACTAGCACTCGCAGTAATCTGCTGCTAAAGCGCAGCCTCGCCGCGGTCTGGCATCCCTGCACGCAGATGAAGCAGCACGAGTGGCTGCCGCTCGTCCCGGTGGCGCGCGGCGCGGGCTGCTGGCTTTACGACGCCGATGGCCGGCGCTACCTCGACGCCATCAGTTCGTGGTGGGTAAACCTGTTCGGCCATTGCCATCCGCGCATCAATGCCGCGCTCGCCGACCAGCTTGGCAAGCTCGAGCACGTGCTGCTCGCCGGGTTCAGCCATGAGCCGGTGGTGGAGCTTTCGGAGCGTCTCGCGCGCGCCACCGGAGGCGCGCTCGGCCATTGTTTTTATGCGAGCGACGGCGCCTCCGCGGTCGAAATCGCCCTCAAGATGAGCTTCCATTACTGGCGTAACCGCGGCAGCCCGGCGAAAACCCGCTTCGTCAGCCTCGCCGGCAGCTACCACGGTGAGACGCTCGGCGCACTGGCGGTGACCGACGTGCGCCTGTTCAAGGACACCTACGCGCCGCTCGTCATGACGAGCAGCCAGGTCGCGAGCCCTGACTGGCGGCTCGCGGAAAAAGGGGAGTCCGCTTACGATTATGCCGTGCGCTGTGCCGCGGCGCTGGAGCATCATCTCGAGCGCCATCACGGGGAAACCGCGGCTTTCATCCTGGAACCGCTGGTGCAGGGCGCGAGTGGCATGGCGATGCACGACGCGGAGTACCTGCGACGGGCGCGGCGGATCTGCGACCGCTACGGCGTGCATCTCATCGCCGACGAGATCATGACCGGGTTCGGCCGTACCGGCACCTTTTTCGCCTTTGATCAGGCCGGCATCACGCCGGATTTTCTGTGCCTTTCGAAAGGCATCACCGGCGGTTACCTGCCGCTCTCCGTCGTGATGACGCGGGATGCCGTCTACCAGGCATTCTACGACGACGATGTGACTCGCGGCTTTCTCCACTCGCACTCCTACTCCGGCAACACGCTCGCCTGCCGCGCGGCACTGGCGACGCTCGACCTTTTCGAGGAGGAGCGCGTAATCGAGGCAAACCGCGCCAAGAGCGCGCGCATCACCGCGGCCGCGCGCCCGATCGCGCAGCACTCCCGCGCCAGGAACTTCCGCAGTACCGGGATGATCTGGGCCTTCGAAGTCGAGACGACGGCCCCATCCTTCGCGCGCCGGTTTTTCGCCGCCGCACTCGAGCAGGAACTGCTGCTCCGGCCCCTCGGCAACACTGTCTATTTCATGCCGCCGTACGTAATCGGTGAGGATGAGATCGAGCTGCTCGCCGCGCGCACTGCGGCGCTCCTGGACGCGCTGCCTGCGGCATAATCTCACGATGCCGGTTGCGGGCGGGAATTCTCGATGATGAGTAAAGGGTAGCGGTCGTGCTTCACGGATTACTCACGGCAGCCCTCGCGGCACTGCTGGCGCTGTGGATGCCGCGCGTCCATGCCCAAGCGGCTCCGCTTCCCGGGCCGGTGGCCCGGGCACTTGCGGAAGCCGGCATACCCGAGAGCGCGGCGGCATTCTACGTGCACGAGATCGGCGCGGAGCGCCCGCTGCTCGCCGCGGGTGCCGAACGCGCGATGAATCCGGCGTCCGTCATCAAGCTCGTAACCACCTACGCCGCGCTCGAGCTGCTCGGTCCTGCCTTCCAGTGGGTGACCGAGGCCTACGCGGCGGGGGCGTTGAGCGATGGGGTGCTCGCGGGCGACCTGGTGCTCAAGGGCAGGGGCGATCCAAAGCTCACACTGGAGAATTTCTGGCTGCTGCTGCGCAGTCTGCGCAGCCGGGGGCTGCGCGAGATCCGAGGCGACCTCGTGCTCGACCGCACCTACTTTGCCGCCAACGACCACGACCCTGCGCGTTTCGACGAGCAGCCGACGCGCCCTTACAACACCGGACCCGACGCGCTGCTGGTGAACTTCAAGGCGGTACGGCTCACCTTCGTGCCAGACAGCGACACGCGCTTGGTGCGGATTCTGGCGGAGCCTGCGCTGCCGCAAGTGCAAATCGTCAACCGGCTGGCGCTGGTCAATGGCCCGTGCGGGGACTGGGCCAGCCGACTCAAGGTGGACGCGCAGGGAGGCTCAGCCGCAACGCGCCTCACCTTCAGCGGCCGCTACGCCGCGAGCTGTGGCGAGCGCGAGCGTAGCTACAGCGTCTTGCCGCATGCTCATTACGTGCTCGGCCTGTTTCGCGAGTTGTGGCGCGAACTGGGCGGGACGTTCACCGGGACGGTGCGCGATGGGGCGGTCGGCGTGGACGCACGTCTTATCGCCGCCGTGGAGTCTCCAGCGCTGGCCCAGGTCGTGCGCGATATGAACAAGTTCTCGAACAACGTCATGGCGCGGCAGCTCTTCCTGACGCTGGGGGCAGAGGGGGCAGGCGAGCCGGCCACGCCGGAGAAGGCCGACCGCGTGATCCGCGAGTGGCTGGCAGGAAAAGGGCTGACTGTTCCGGAATTGATACTGGAGAACGGCTCCGGGCTCTCGCGTATCGAACGCATCAGCGCGAGAAATCTCGGATTATTGCTGCTCTCTTCGTTCCGGAGCCCGGTGATGCCGGAGCTCATCGCCTCGTTGCCGCTCGTGGCGGTGGACGGAACGATGAAGAAACGCCTTTCGGACGCAGACGTAGCCGGCCAGGCGCACATCAAGACCGGGTCGCTTACCGGCGTGCGCTCGATCGCCGGTTACGTGCTCGACGCGCAGGGGCGCCGCCTGGTCGTAGTGTCCATGGTCAACCACCCCAACGCCGGGAACGCGCAGGCGGCGCAGGATGCGCTGCTTGCGTGGATCTACAACCGCGCGGGTGACGCCTGCTGCCGGCAGCGCTGATTCTCCTGCGGATCGTCTCTTGTGCCATCTTTCCTCTGTCCGCTCGACACTTTGTCACAAACCCCACTTCCAATGGTGACGGGAGACCGTTTATTTGAGAGAAGGTGGGCGTAGACTGAATTGCGTTCGGGAGATGCCCATGCTGCTTCAACGCGCGATGATCGTGTGGGCGATGGCAGCAACTGCGCTGCCGGTCGTCGCGGCATACGCTGCCGAGGCAACGCCCGCCACGCCGTCCCCCGCAATCGAGAGTTCACCTCCGAGTCCGGCTCCTGAACTGGTGCCCTTTGTTCCGATGGAGGAGCTACAGCTCGACGCCAAGCCGGCGGGCCTGGCTTACAAGGCGGACGTGCCGGCCGCCGCGCCGCGGCCCGATGATTTCCGCTTCGACTTCGCGCATCGCCAGGCCTCAGAAGGGCCCCTCAGGCTCTCGCCGGTCGTCAGCACGTCCCGGACCGGGTGGGCCTATTCAGGGCGGGTGGGCCCCTTGCGCTGGCTGAGCCCGATCGATGGCGAAGGGGAGACCAAGATGCGCCTCTGGGGCAGGGTTCCGGGTCAGCCGAGCACGCCGGGGATGGGTACCTTCAATATCAACCTCCACTACGCTTTCGAGTAACGGCCGCGCGGCGCCGGCGCTCGCCGCGTTTCCAGCCTACAACCCCAGCTCGCGCCACAGCGCGTCCACGCGCCGCTTCACTTCCTCGCTCATTGCAATCGTCTCGCCCCATTGGCGGTCGGTTTCTCCCGGCCACTTGCGGGTAGCGTCTATTCCCATCTTGGAGCCCAGCCCGGGCACCGGGCTCGCGAAATCGAGATAGTCGATCGGCGTGTGCTCCGTGATCAGGGTGTCGCGACGCGGGTCGACTCGCGTCGCGAGCGCCCACACCACTTCCTTCCAGTCGCGGACGTTGATGTCGTCGTCGGTGACGATGATGAACTTGGTGTACAGGAATTGGCGCAAGAAGCTCCAGATGCCGAACATCACGCGCCGGGCGTGGCCCGGGTACTGCTTCTTCATGCTGACGCACGCAATGCGGTAAGAGCAGCCCTCTGGTGGCAAGTAGAAGTCCGCGATCTCCGGAAACTGGCGCGTGAGCAGCGGCACGAACACCTCGTTCAGCGCCAGTCCCAGCACCGCCGGCTCGTCGGGCGGCTTGCCGGTGTAGGTCGAGTGATAGATCGGATCGCGCCGGGTCGTGATCCGATCTATCGTGAAAACCGGGAAACGCTCCTGTTCGTTGTAATAGCCGGTGTGGTCGCCGAACGGCCCCTCGAGCGCAGTCTCGCCGGGGTGGATTGAGCCTTCGAGCACGATCTCGGCGCCGGCCGGCACCTGCAGATCGTGGCCGAGGCATTTCACGATCTCGGTCTTCGACCCCCGCAGCAAGCCCGCGAACTGGTACTCGGAGAGCGTATCCGGCACCGGCGTCACCGCCCCGAGCAGGGTGGCGGGGTCAGCCCCCAGCGCCACCGCCACCGGGAATGGCTCGCGCGGGCGCGCCAGGCAATGGTCGCGATAGTCAAGCGCGCCGCCGCGCTGTGGGAGCCAGCGCATGATGACTTTATTGCGGGCGAGCACCTGCTGGCGGTAAATGCCGAGATTCTGGCGGCGCCGGTTGGGCCCGCGCGTCACCGTCAGTCCCCAGGTGATGAGCGGCGCGGCGTCCCCCGGCCAGCAGGTCTGGATCGGCAGCCGCCCGAGGTCCACGTCCGGGCCTTCAACCAGAGCTTCCTGGCAGGGCGCGCCCGTCACTGCCCGCGGCTCCATCGTAAGCACGGTCTTCAGCAGCGGCAGCTTCTCCCACGCATCCTTCCATCCCCTCGGCGGCTCGGGTTCCCTGAGGGCAGCGAGCAGCCGGCCGATCTCGCGCAGCGCCGCGGCCGGGTCCGCGGCATCAACGCCCATGCCCAGCGCAACGCGCTTGACCGTGCCAAACAGGTTGCCGAGCACGGGGATCGTATGCCCCTTCGGCTTCTCGAACAGCAGCGCCGGCCCGCCCGCTTTCAGCACGCGGTCGCAGATCTCGGTCATCTCGAGGCGGGGATCGACCGTCGCGCTCACGCGCTTCAGCTCGCCGCGCGTCTCGAGCCCGGCCAGGAAATCGCGCAGATCACGGTATTTCATGCGCCAGGCGCCGCTGCTTCAGGAAAGCATGCCGGAAATGAAGTGGAGATCCAGCGCGAGGCCCGCAAAGACCGCGAGCCCCACCCAGTTATTGTTGCGGAAGGCGCGGAAACAGCGGTTGCGATCGCGGCCGCGGATCAACCAGTACTGGTAGAGGACAAGACCGGCGGCAACGGCGAGGCCTGCAATAAAGAGGGAACCCAGCCGCTGCCAGCGGCCGATCGCGGTCATGATCGCGAGAAACAAGGCTTGCGCGACCATGACCCCGGCCACGTCGAAGCGCCCGAGCAGTATTGCCGAGGACTTCAGTCCCAGCTTCAGGTCGTCGTCGCGGTCCACCATCGCGTACTCGGTATCGTAGGCGATGATCCAGAAGAAGGTGGCGCCCATCAGCGCCCAACCCGCGGCCGGTATGTAGCCCAACTGCGCCGCGAACGCCATCGGGATCGAAAAGCTGAAGGCCACGCCGAGCCAGGCCTGGGGAAAGACGAAGAAGCGCTTGAGGAAGGGGTAGATCACCGTGATCGCGAGGGCGGCGAAGGACAGCTTCACGGTCATCCAATTCAGCTGCAGCACCAGAACAAAGGCGATCAGCAGCAGCGCCGCCGCCAGCGCCAGGGCCTCGCGCGGGGACACGGTGCCGGCCGCGAGCGGCCGGTCGCGAGTGCGCTCCACATGCCGGTCGAACTTGCGGTCGGCGTAGTCGTTGATCACGCACCCAGCCGAGCGCGTGAGGACCACGCCGAGCAGGAAAATGAGCAGAACCTCCGGTTCGGGAACGGTGCGCCGTGCGAGCCACAGGCTCCACATGGCCGGCCACAACAGCAGCAATGCGCCGATCGGCTGGTCGAGCCGCATCAGCCGCTCGTAGCCGTCGAGTCGCTTCGCGAACGTCATGGTCCGGACATCCCCGGCGGGCAATCGGGCCATCGAGTTAGTATAGGCGATTACGAATCACGCCTTCAGGTAATCGTGGCGGGCGCCGAGCCAGCGCGCGAGATGACGGCGTGCGGCGTCCGGCTGGTCCCGCAGCAGAGTAGCGGCCGCCGCGCGCGCCTGCTCGAGCAAGTCGAGGTCGCGGTTCAAGTCGGCGAACCGGAGCAGCGGAATGCCGCTCTGGCGCGCGCCGAGCAGCTCCCCCGGGCCGCGCAGCCGCAGGTCGTGGCGCGCGATCTCGAACCCGTCGCGATGCTCGTAGATGATCTTGAGCCGCTCCCGGGCGGCAAGCGTCAGTGGGTTCGCATAGAGCAGGATGCAGACGGCCTCCTCGGTGCCGCGGCCGACCCGCCCGCGCAACTGGTGCAGCCGCGCGAGCCCCATGCGCTCGGCGTGCTCGATCACCATCAGGGTCGCGGTCGGCGCGTCGACGCCGACTTCGATCACGGTGGTCGCCACCAGCAGCTGGATGGCTCCGTCCTTGAACGCGCTCATGACGCGCGCCTTTTCCTCGCCCTTCAGGCGCCCGTGCACGAGTCCGACCTTCAGCTCCGGGAAGGTCTGCCGCACTTTGTCGTAGGTCTCGAGGGCGGTCTCGAGCTGCAGCGCTTCCGACTCTTCGATCAGGGGACAGACCCAGTAGGCTTGGCCGCCGCCCATGCAGGCATCGCGCACGCGCCGGATCACGTCGGCCCGCCGCGTGTCGAGAAAAAGCTTGGTCGTGACCGGCGCACGCCCCGGCGGCATCTTATCGATGACCGAGACGTCGAGATCGGCGTAGTAAGTCATCGCCAGCGTGCGCGGAATGGGGGTCGCGCTCATCATGAGCTGGTGCGGCTGTGCTCCCCGGTTCGGGCGCGCGCCTTTCATGCGCAGTTGCAGGCGCTGGTGAACGCCGAAGCGCTGCTGCTCGTCGACGATCGCCAGCGCGAGGTCATGGAATCGCACATCCTCCTGGATGAGCGCATGCGTGCCGACCACGACTGCCGTTTCCCCCGCCGCCACCCGTGCCAGCGCCTCGCGCTTTTCCCGCGCCCTGAGGCTGCCGGACAGCCAGGCAACGGCGATTCCCAGCCCGTCAAGCCAGTCCCTGAAATTCGTGAAGTGCTGCTCGGCAAGGATTTCGGTTGGCGCCATGACCGCCACCTGGTGGCCGTTTTCGACGCATTGCAGCGCCGCGAGCACGGCGACAATCGTTTTCCCGCTGCCGACGTCGCCCTGCAGCAGGCGCTGCATCGGGTACGGCTGGGCGAGGTCGTGCCGTATCTGCGCGAGGGCCTTGTTCTGCGCGGTGGTGAGCTTGAAGGGCAGTCGGTCCAACAGCGCCTGCGCCAGCCTGCCGCGCGGCCTGAGTGCAGGGGCGCCCGCCGCCCGGCGCCGCTCCCGGTGCAGCCGCATCGAGAGCTGCTGCGCCAGCAACTCGTCGAACTTCATCCTGCGCCAGGCTGGGTGACGGCGCTCCTGGAGCGCTTCCTGCGGCACCTGCGGCGGCGGATTGTGCAGGAGCAGCACTGCGTCGCGGAACGGCGGCAGTCCGAGACGGCCTGTCAATTGCGGCGGCAGCGTGTCCGTGAGATCACAGTCAACGAGCGCGTGAGCGATCAGCCGCCGCAGCGTCTCCTGCGCGAGCCCTGCGGTGGTCGGATAGACCGGCGTCAGCGCCTGCGCGACCGGAGCTTCGCCCTGCAGCACGCGGTACCTCGGGTGCACTATTTCGGGCCCGGCGAAGCCGTGTCGGATCTCGCCGAACGCGCGCAGCCGCGCACCCGCGGCAAGCTGCTTCAGCTGGCTTAGGTAGAAGTTGAAGAAACGCAGCGACAGCACGCCGCTGCCATCCTCGATATGGCAGATAAGCTGGCGCCGCGGGCGGTAGCGGACCTCGGTCTCCACCACGTTGCCCTCGACCAGGACCGGTTGGCCCGGCGGCGCCTCGCTGAGCGAGTAGAGCCGCGTCTCGTCGTCGTAGCGCAGCGGCAGGTGGAGAACCAGGTCGAACTTGCTCGAGATCCCGAGCTTCGCGAGTCGCGTCAGGACGGATTTGCTCAGCCCGCCAAGCGAGGATTGAGGATCGAGGATCGAGGACTGAGGATTGAGGACTGAGGATTGAGTCTTTGAATCCAGGTGCTCAGGGCGTGCGGGTCGCCCTGGAGTTTGAGGCTTCACCTTCATCGCTTCTCGATCACCTCAATGCTTCAGCTGCTCAATCCTAACAACTCAATCCTCAATCCTAATAGCTCAATCCTGCAGCACCATGATGGCATCCATCTCCACCAGCGCGCCGCGCGGCAGGCTGGCGATGCCGACCGCGGCACGCGCGGGGTAGGGCGGCGAGAAGTAGGCGGCCATGGTCTCGTTCACCAACGTAAAGTTACCGAGATCGGTGAGATAGACGGTGAGTTTCACGACGTCCTTCAGGTCCCCGCCCGCCGCCCGCGCCACCGCCTGCAGGTTCTGGAACACGCGGTGGATCTGCGGACCGACGCCGGCGACCAACTCCATCGTCGCGGGATCGAGCCCGATCTGGCCGGCGAGATACACCGTGGCGCCGCAGCGCACCGCCTGTGAATAAGTCCCGATCGCCTTCGGCGCGGCTTCGGTATGGATGATTTGCCTGGCCATGCATCCCTCTCTGTCGAAATGGGTGGTGCGCGGGCGACGCTTAATGATGAAGCGCCGTCCTGCGGAATTCAATTAACTGGGCAGCTTGAGCACGTACTTGGCCAGAATGTTGCGCTGGATCTCGCTCGAGCCGCCGTAGAGGGTGGCAGGGCGCGAGTAATAGAAGGGGTTGAGGAAGTCCGTTTCCACGCCGGCGACATCGTGCACGCCGGCGAGGACGCCCTGCTCGGCGCCGGCCTCAATCAGCAGCTCGGTCAGCCGCTGCCAGGTCTCCATAGTCCAGATCTTGAGCATGGACACGTCCTCGCCGAGCGGCTCGCCGCGTTTGACCTGTTCGACGAAGCGGCCGTAGAGCGTTGCCCCGTCCTCGATGTCGAGTTTGAGCGCGGTAAAGCGGTCGACAAAGCCGGGATCGTCGAGCAGGCCCTTCGCGCGCGCGACCGCCTCCAGGCGGTTCAGCGCGTATTGCGGGCGGCGCGGGCTGCCGATGCTCAACCGTTCGAACCCGAGCAGCGCCTTGGCCACGGTCCAGCCGTCATCGAGCTCTCCCACGAGGTTTCCGCGCGGCACGCGCACGTCGTCGAAGAACACGTGGCAGAATTCCTCGTGGCCGGCAAGGTTGCGGATCGGGCGCAGCGTGATGCCCGGCGTCGAGAGCTCCACCAGCAGGAAGCTGATGCCCTGCTGCTTCTTCGCGCCTTTGCCGGTGCGCGCGAGAAGATAGATGTGGGTCGCGTCGTCGGCGAGCGAGGTCCAGATCTTCTGGCCGTTGACGATGAAGTGCTCGCCTTCGGGCACGGCCGCGGTCTGCAGGCCCGCCAGGTCGGAGCCCGCGTTGGGCTCGGAGTATCCCTGGCACCAGATGTACTCGCCGGAGAGCGTGCGCGGCAGGTAGTGCTCCTGCTGCGCCCCGGTGCCGAAGCGCATGATGAGGGGGCCGACCTGCGTGATGCCCTGGTCCGGCGGGCGGGCGACGCCGTGGCGCTCCATCTCCTCGAGATAGACCACCATCTTGCCGGCATCGAGCGCCATGCCGCCGCGCTCGCGCGGCCAGTTGGGCGCGATCCACCCCCTCTCGTAGAGCTTGCGCCACCAGTCCTTCATTTCGCGCCAGCGCGCGCGGTGCAGGATGTAGCGCAGCTGCGGCGGATATTCGTGCTCGAAGAAGGCGCGGACTTCCCGCCGGAAGTCCTCGTCGCTCATCGAGTTGTAGTCGCGGTTCGACGCCGAGGGGTTCATATTCTGGCTGGGCTTGCGAGGCGCGCGTAGCGGCGGCGGTGCCAGCTCGCGCCGCCGAGCCATGCCGTAAGCACCAGCGCGCGCTTGAGATAGAGCCCCACGTCGAACTCGTCGGTAAAGCCGATCGCGCCGTGGAACTGGATCGCCTCGCGCGTGATTCTCGCTGCCGCGTCCGCGCAGCGCGCCTTCACGCGGCTCGCCGTTGCCGCCCGCGCGGCGGCGGCGGGACCGCGGTCGAGCGCAGCGAGCGCTTCCTCCAGCACTGCCGATGCGAGCTCCCTGTGGATATAGAGGTCCACCGCGCGGTGCTGCAGCGCCTGAAAGGCTCCGATCGGTCTGCCGAACTGCTCGCGGGTCTTGAGGTAGTCGAGGCTCATCTCGAGCGCGCGGTCCATCACGCCGGCGAGTTCCGCGCCGGTGATGGCGCAGCCATGGTCGAACGCCCGGCCGAGCGCCTCGACCGCGGCCGCACCGCTCGCGGCCACGCCCGATTTGGGCACCAGAGCGTCTTCCAGCCTGAGGCTGCCGAATGAACGTCCGTCGGCGAGCGGCTCGAGCTTGAGTTGCGCGCCCGCGGCCTCTCGCGGCAGCCACAACAACAAGATGCCCCCTGCACCCCGCGCGGAAACGAGGAAGGCGTCGGCCTGGGCAGCGCCGGCGATGAAGCGCTTCACGCCGTTTACCTTGAAGCCGCCTTCAAAGGGCGTAGCCCGCGTCTCGATCGCCGAGTAGTCGAGCCCGCCCGCCTGCTCCTGCCACGCCAGCGCGGGCAACAGGTCGCCCGCAACGAGCCGCGGCAGCTGCTCGTGCTTGAGCGCGTCGTTCTCCGCCGCAGCCAGCGCAGTCGCCGCCAGCACCGCTGTCGCAGTGAGCGGCTCGGGAGCGAGCGAGCGCGCGAGTCCCCGGGCAACGATCGCCATCTCCGCAAGGCCGAGCCCGAGCCCCCCGTAGCGCTCGGGAACGAGGATGCCGAGCCAGCCGAGTTCGGCCATTTTTTTCCACACCGCGCGGTCGTATTCGGCGCTCGTGCCGCGCAGCCGGCGCACCCGCGCGAGATCGGTGCCGCGCGCGGCGAAATCGGCCACGCTGTCGGCAAGCAAGCGGCGATGCTCAGCGGCGCCGGCGGTAGCGGCCGAGTCGGTTCGCATCATGCCATTCGCCTCACCTGCGGGTCAGGATCAGAGGAAGTGCCGGCCGAGCCACCACGCGACCGCGGCGATGAAAGCGGAGCACGGGATAGTCAGCACCCATGCCAGCACCAGCTTCCCGGCGATGCCCCAGCGCACAGCGGATACCGACTGCACCGAGCCCACACCCACAATCGCTCCGGTGATGGTATGCGTCGTCGAAACCGGTATGCCCAGCCCGGTGGCGAGAAACAGCGTCGTCGAGCCAGCCATCTCCGCGCACACGGCGTTGTATGGCCGCAGCTTGGTGATGCGCTGGCCCATGGTCTTCACGATGCGCCAGCCGCCGAACGCGGTTCCAAGCGCGATCGTGAGGTAGCACGCGATCACGACCCAGGGCGGGACCGGCTGGGAGGCGCCCGTCAGGCCGGCGGCAATCAGCAGCATCCATATGATGCCGACCGTCTTCTGCGCATCGTTACCGCCATGACCGAGGCTGTACAGGGAGCAGGTGACAAGCTGCGTGCGTCTGAACCACTTGTCGACGCGCGCCGGCGTCGAGCGGGCAAAAAGCCAGGAAACGATCACCAGGATCATCGCTGCCAGGAAAAATCCCAGCAGTGGGGAGATGATGATGAAAGCGACCGTTTTCAGCAGTCCCGGCGCGATCAGCGCCCAGACGCCGGTCTTGGCCACCGCTGCGCCCACCAGCCCGCCGATCAAGGCGTGCGAAGAGCTCGACGGGATGCCGTACCACCACGTGATCACGTTCCACGAGATGCCGCCGATGAGCGCGCCGAAAATGACATAGTGGTCAACGACGGACGGATCGATGATGCCCTTGCCCACGGTGGTGGCAACCTTGAGTTGGAACACGAACACCGCCACGAAGTTGAACACCGCGGCGAGAACGACCGCCTGGTGCGGCTTGAGCACGCGGGTCGAGACGATCGTCGCGATGGCGTTCGCGGCGTCGTGAAAGCCGTTCATGAAATCGAACGCGAGGGCGATCAGCACCAGCACGACGACGACCACCAGGCTGATCTGGACGGGTTCCATCGCGGCAGGAGTTTATCGGACCTTAGTCCGACAAACTCCTAAGGCAAAACCGCCCGCAAGAAAACGAGGGGCAAGCAGCAAAACCCTCATTTCGAACCCATTCGAACGTCCCGTTCCAAGCCAAGAGCGCTGGTTATCCTCAATTTCATTCGAAACCCACGGGCGGTTTTGCTGATAGCAGCCTGTCGGACCGCCAAATCCGACCGGCTGCTATGAATGCTCCAGCACGATGCCTTCGACGATGTTCGCCACGTCCTCGCAGCGGTCGGTGATCAGCTC
>JBGQGU010000011.1:0-16310 GCA_041497655.1 Gammaproteobacteria bacterium | reverse complement strand
CGGCTTCGCGTTGTCCGCGATGGCGACCGCGATGGTGCGCGCGCGGTCGTGCGCCGACATGCCGGAACCTACGCCTTCGCGCGCGTCGATCGGCGTCGAGAACGCGGTGCCGAAGCGGGTCTGGTTGCCGGAGTCATCGGTAATGAGCGCAAGACTGAGGGCCCGCATGCGCTCTTCCGTCAGCGCGAGCGAAACGAGCCCCCGCCCGTGGGCCGCCATGAAGTTGATCGCCTCGGGCGTAGCCTTCTCCGCCGCGACGAACAGATCACCCTCGTTCTCGCGGTCCTCGTCGTCGACGATGATCACCATCCTGCCTTTGCGCACCTCCGGCAGGATGCTCTCGACGATGTATTCGGAAGTCTTGTCAGCCACGATTCACGAGCAACGAGTAACGAGTAACGGCCGACCGGCCCTCAGCCGACCGGATTCGCGCGGGCGATCAGCCGCATGAACTCGGCCCGGGTCTTGTCGGTATTGAACTCGCCGGTAAAGGCGGACGTGGTCGCGATCGAGTGCTGCTTCTGGATGCCGCGCATCACCATGCACATGTGCTGCGCTTCAATCACCACCGCGACGCCGACCGGCTTCAGAGTCTCCTCGATACAGTTGCGGATCTCGACGGTGAGGCGTTCCTGCACTTGCAGCCGCCGCGCGAAGGCGTCCACCACGCGCGGGATCTTGGAGAGCCCGACGATGCGGCCGTCGGGGATGTAAGCGACGTGGCACTTGCCGAAGAACGGGAGGACGTGATGCTCGCACAGCGAGTAGAGCTCGATGTCCTTCACGATCACCATCTGCTGGTATTCCTCGCGGAACATCGCGGCGCGCAGGATCTCCGCGGGATCGAGCTCGTAGCCGTGGGTGAGGAACTGCAGCGCCTTTGCCACGCGCTCGGGCGTCTTCTTCAACCCCTCGCGGTCGGGGTTTTCGCCGATCTCCTTCAATATCGCGCGGTATTGCTCGGCGATGCGCCGGATGACGACCGGGTTGTACTGGTCGTGCCTGGAGTACCCGGCATAGCCGTTCATCTCGTTTTCTTCGAGCATTGTTCTATTCAGCGTCATTGGAAACCCCGGCGTAAGTTGGAATGCAAGCGCTCGTGCTTCCATTATCTTTTCCGCAACAGCGGAAAAGATCATTTTACCCCTTAAGGATTTTGTCCGAGTTAGCCTGACAAAATCCTTGCGCGGATGGACTTGACGATGCCTTCCTTGTTGAGACCGACGTGCGCGAGCTGAATTCCCGGGTCGCCCTGGTCGATAAAGCGGTCGGGAAGCCCCAACTGCAGCACGGGTATGCTCTTCGCCGCTCTTTGCAGGGCTTCCAGCACGGCGCTCCCGGCCCCGCCCATGACGACGTTCTCCTCGACCGTCACCAACAGATCGTGGGAATTTGCCAGCTCCCCTACCAGGGCTTCGTCGAGCGGCTTCACGAAGCGCATGTTGGCGACGGTTGCATCGAGTTCCCCGGCGGCCTCGAGCGCCGGCTTGAGCACGGAGCCGAATGCGAGGATCGCGACGGCTTTCCCCCGGCGGCGGATCTCGCCCTTGCCGATGGGAAGCGCCGTCATCTCCTTCCGTACCTCGACGCCCGAACCGGTTCCGCGCGGATAGCGCACCGCGGCAGGCGTCGCCATCAGGAAACCGGTGTAGAGCATCTGGCGGCATTCGTTTTCGTCCGCGGGCGCCATGACCGTCATGTTCGGAAGGCAGCGCAGGTAGGTGAGGTCGAAGCTGCCGTTATGGGTCGCGCCGTCGGCGCCCACCAGCCCGGCACGATCGATCGCGAACAGGATCGGGAGATTCTGGATCTGCACGTCGTGGATCAGCTGGTCGTCGGCGCGCTGCAGGAAGGTCGAGTAGATCGCCACCACCGGCTTGTAACCCTCGCAAGCAAGTCCCGCCGCAAAGGTCACCGAATGCTGCTCCGCAATGCCGGCATCGAAGTAGCGGTCGGGATAGAGTTCGGCAAATTTCACCAGCCCGGAGCCCTCGCGCATCGCAGGAGTGATGCCGACGAGTCGCGGGTCCTTCGCCGCCATTTCGCACAGCCAATCGCCGAAAACCTGCGTGTAGGTCAGCTTGCCGCCGGACTTGCTGCCGACGATGCCGTTGACAGCGTCGAATTTGGAGACCCCGTGATAGAGCACCGGATCGGCTTCCGCCAGCTTGTAGCCCTGCCCTTTCCGGGTGACGACGTGCAGGAACTGCGGGCCCTTCAGCTCCTTCATGTTGCGCAGCGTGGGAATAATCGCATCCAGGTCGTGGCCGTCGATCGGGCCGATGTAGTTGAACCCCATCTCCTCGAACAGGGTGCCCGGCGTCACCATGCCCTTCATGTGCTCTTCCGCGCGCTTGGCGAGCTCGCCCAGCACCTTCTCACCCAGCCCCCTCGCGGCGGTGTAGAAGCGCCCCGACATCAGCTTGGCGAAGTACTTGTTGAGCGCGCCCACCGGTGGTGAAATGGACATCTCGTTGTCGTTGAGAATCACCAGGAGGTCCGCGTCGGACGCGCCCGCGTTGTTGAGTGCCTCGAACGCCATGCCGGCCGTCATGGCACCGTCCCCGATCACCGCCACCACGTGGCGCTTTACCCCCGCCAGCTTGGAAGCGATCGCCATGCCGAACGCGGAACTGATCGAGGTGCTGGAATGCGCGGTGCCGAAGGTGTCGTATTCGCTCTCCTCGCGGCGCGGGAATCCGGAAAGCCCGCCCCACATGCGCATCCGGTCCATGCCCGCGCGCCGGCCGGTCAGCACCTTGTGGCCGTAGGTCTGGTGCCCGACGTCCCACACGATGCGGTCGTGCGGAGTGTCGAATACGTAATGCAACGCGATGGTGAGCTCGACCGTGCCGAGATTGGAGGACAGGTGACCTCCGGTCTGGCTCACGGATTCGAGCAGGAAGGCGCGCAGCTCGTCTGCGAGCTGCTTCAACCGCCGCTCGTCGAGACGGCGCAGCTCGTGCGGGTAGTTGACGGTCTTCAACAGGTCGTACATCGGCGAGCCGAGTGTTGAGTTTTGAGTGCTGAGTGTTGAATCGAGAATGTTTTCAGACATCGGGATAGACTCCGCTCTTTTCACTCAACATTCAACACTAAACACTCAACACTGCCGTCAAAACTTCCTCAGGACGATAAAATCCGCCAGCTGGCGCAGCCGCAGCGCCCGCTCTCCAAAACCCGCGAGGGCAGCGAGGGCATTCTGCCGCATTTCCTGTGCCAATTCCCGCGCGCGCGAGATGCCAATTACACTGACGTAGGTCGGCTTGTTGTCCTTGGCATCCTTGCCCGCCGTCTTGCCAAGCGTCGCCGTGGAGGACTCGGCGTCAAGCGTGTCATCCACCACCTGAAAGGCGAGTCCGATCAGCTTGGCGAACAGGTCGAGCTGGCCGTATTCCTTCTCTCCCAGCCTGTTGCCGCAGCGCGCCCCGAGCAGGGCCGAAGCGCGGATCAGTGCCCCGGTCTTGTGGATGTGCATGAATTCGAGTTCCGGCACGGTGAGGCTCTTCCCGACGGACTCCAGGTCTATCGCCTGCCCGCCCGCCATGCCGCGCGAGCCCGAGGCCGCGGCGAGCAGCTTCACCATTTCGAGCTGCGTCTTCATGTCGTCGGCGAGCCGGTACTCGCCAAGCAGCTGGAATGCGAGGCTATGCAGCGCATCGCCCACCAGCAGTGCCGTCTCTTCGTCGTACTCGACGTGACAGGTCGGCTTGCCGCGCCGGAGCACGTCGTCGTCCATGCACGGCAGGTCGTCGTGCGTCAGGGAATAGGCGTGGATCAGCTCCACCGCCGCTCCGGCGATCGTGACGCGCCCGGCATCGGCGCCGGCGAGCTCGCCCGCGGCAAAGGCAAGCAGCGGGCGCACGCGCTTGCCTCCGCCGAGTACCGCGTAACGCATCGCCTGGTGCAGGCGCTGCGGCGCGATCTCGGGCGCCGGCAGCACGCGCTGCAGCGTCGCTTCGACGCGTTCCAGGTGGGCGTGCGACCAGGCAGGAAAGGAACCTATCTCAGCCACGATTCGCATGTGCGACGGCGGCGAGTTGGGATGCAGTTCTAGTCGTTGTTATCGCTGCCGTCACTCTTGAAGTCCCGCAGGATGCCGTTCTCCAGCACCTTCACCTGCTGCTGCGCATCCTGCAGGGCAGTCTGGCAATACTTGAGCAGCTCTGCGCCGCGTTTGTAGGCGGCGAGCGAGCGCTCGAGCGGCAGCTCGCCCTCCTCCATGCTGGAGACGATTTTCTCGAGCTCCGCCAATGCGGCCTCCAGGGATTGCGGTGGCTGGGATCGTGGTGACTTGGACATGGGCTTAGGAGTTTGTCGGGCTGAAGTCCGACCAACTCCTTAGGCGAAAGATTAGCGCAGTCAAAGGGTTGCGGTCAACGAGCGATTACGGATGCCTTCAACAACCCGGTGCCGCTGACCGGCATCCGGATCCCGCGCATGCTCGTATCCCTTCGTGCGACTCCGCGCGACGGGTTTCCGTTATTATCGACCGGGACAGAAGGAGAGTAAATCATGTACGCAACACTGCCCAGGCTGGAAACTACCGGTTTTCCAGCGATCCGCCGCAAGCGCCTGGAAACGCTGCAGGTCAACCTCGGCTACAAGTGCAACCAGACCTGCGTGCATTGCCACGTCAACGCCGGTCCCACCCGTACCGAGATGATGAGCCGCGAAACGATTTCGGACGTAATCGCGTACCTGAAAGCGTCACGCGTCAGGATTCTCGATCTCACGGGCGGCGCGCCGGAGCTGAATTCGCACTTCCGGGGGCTGGTGCTCGCCGCGCGCAATCTCGGCGTGCACGTGATGGACCGCTGCAACCTGACGATCCTGGAGCAGCCGGGACAGGCAGACCTCGCTCAGTTCCTTGCCGCGAACGCGGTAGAAATCGCCGCCTCGCTGCCGTGTTATCTCGAAGAGAACGTGGACGCCCAGCGCGGCAAGGGCGTGTTCGAGGCGAGCATCCGCGCGCTGAGGACCTTGAACGCGCTCGGCTACGGGCGAGCGGGCTCGGGGCTCGCGTTGCATCTCGTCTACAACCCGCAGGGGCCCACCCTGCCGCCGGAGCAGGACAAGCTCGAGGCCGATTACCGCCGCCACCTGGCCGAGCGGTTCGGCATCGTCTTTGACCGGCTCTACGTGCTCACCAACATGCCGATCCAGCGCTTCGGCAGCACGCTCATCTCCAAGGGTCAGTTCGAGCACTACATCGCGCTGCTCAAGAACGCCTACCAGCCGCAGAACCTCGAATCGGTGATGTGCAGGAACCTGATCAGCGTGGACTGGCGCGGCTACGTGTACGATTGCGACTTCAACCAGATGCTCGGATTGCCGCTGCGATTGAACGGCAAACCGCGCGTGCACCTGCGTCAACTCACCAGCGGCGATCTCGACGGCAACCCGATCGTCGTCAAGGACCATTGCTACGGCTGCACCGCAGGGCAGGGCTCGAGCTGCGGCGGCGCGCTCACCTGAATGGGGAGTAAACATGGATACGTCCTATCTTTCCACCACGCGTGACGTCTACAAGGAAGCCGCCCTCAATCCGCAGCAGGGTTTGTGCTGCACCACCACACCGGTCTGGCAGCTTCCCGAGCTCGCGATCCCGACGAAGATGCTTGCCATGAACTATGGCTGCGGCAGCACGGTCAACCCGCGCGATCTCGCCGACTCGCCAACAGTCCTCTATGTCGGAGTGGGAGGCGGCATGGAGGTGCTGCAATTCGCGTACTTCACGCGCCGGACTGGCGCCGTGATCGGGCTCGACGTGGTGGACGAGATGCTGGCGGCGTGCCGCACGAACCTGCGCGAAGCGGAGCTGCAGAATCCCTGGTTCAAGTCCTCGTTCGTCGATCTGCGTAAGGGCGACGCCCTCGATCTCCCGGTCGCGGACGGCTCCGTGGACGTGGCGGCGCAGAACTGCCTGTTCAACATCTTCCGCGACCACGACCTCGAGCGCGCGCTGTCGGAGATGTACCGGGTGCTCAAGCCGCACGGCAGGTTGATCCTGTCCGATCCGGTATGCGAGTCGCCCATGCCCGAGCGCTTGAGAAACGACGAGCGGCTGCGAGCTCTGTGTCTCACGGGCGCGATCCCGCTCTACGATTACGTGAGGCGCTTGACCGACACCGGCTTCGGCACTATTGAAGTGCGCGCGAAGCGCCCCCACCGCGTGCTGTCGCCGCGCCATTACCCGACCGACCGGCTGATCGTCATCGAAAGCGTGGAAATCTGCGCCATCAAGGATCCGATCCCAGCCGACGGGCCGTGCGTCTTCACCGGCAGGACCGCGATCTTCCACGGCGATGCCGACTACTTCGACGATCTGAAAGGACATTTCCTGACCCGCAACCAGCCGCTCGCCGTGTGCGACAAGACCGCCAGGACGCTGGCGGCGCTGGGCCGCGACGACATCCACCTTTCGGGCTCCACCTGGTTCTACGACGGCGGAGGTTGCTGCTAGGAGTTTGTCGGACTCGGGGCCGACAAACTCCTTAGGCAAGACCGCCTGCTGGAAAGCGACGGTGACATGGAAACACGAACTCAATCTCGCTCCCGTTGCCAATCGCAGCCCGATCGTGCATCTTCCGTTAAATCTCATGCTGGACCTTCAGGCAGTCTTGCTTAAGCAGCCTGTCGGGGCGGTGCGTCCGGCAGGCTGCTAGCGGCAGCAACCTAAAGAAGAATCAAAATGAAACGAGGCAGGCTCGCGCTCGTCGTGGCGATCGTGGCGCTGATTGTGGCGTTCTTCGCTTTCGGCCTCGACCGTTACTTCACGCTCGAGTTCTTCAAGTCGCAGCAGGCAGCGATCGACGCCTATTACCGCGGCAACCCGCTGCAAGCGACAGCGGCCTACTTCGCTGCCTACGTCGTGGTGACCGGGCTGTCGCTCCCCGGCGCGACGCTGATGACGCTCGTAGGCGGCGCGATCTTTGGCCTGCTATGGGGAACGATCATCGTCTCCTTCGCCTCCACGATCGGGGCGACGCTCGCTTTTCTCGCCTCGCGCTTCCTGCTGCGCGACTGGGTGCAGGACAAATTCGGCGACAAGCTGAAGCCGATCAACGAGGGCATCGCGAAGGAGGGCGCGTTCTATCTCTTCGCGCTGCGGCTGGTGCCCGCGTTTCCGTTCGTCGCGATCAACCTCGTGATGGGGTTGACGCCAATCCGGACCTGGACCTACCTCTGGGTGAGCCAGCTCGGCATGCTCGCAGGTACCATTGCCTACGTTTACGCGGGCACCCAGCTCGGCGAGTTCAGGATTTCCATCGGACTGCTCGTCGCCTTCACGATACTGGGCATCTTCCCGCTCGCCGCGAAGAAAGCACTCGACGCCATCAAGGCGCACCGGGTGTACGCCAGATGGACGCGGCCGGCGAAGTTCGATCGCAACCTGGTGGTGATCGGCGCCGGCTCCGCGGGACTCGTATCCGCCTATATCGCCGCGGCGGTGAAGGCCAAAGTGACCCTGATCGAGAAGCACCGCATGGGAGGCGATTGCCTCAACACCGGCTGCGTGCCGTCCAAGGCGCTCATCAAGTCGGCGCGGCTCCTGTCCCAGATCAGGCGCGGGCCGGAGTACGGGCTCAAGACGGCGCGCGCGGATTTCGATTTCGCCGATGTCATGGAGCGCGTGCAGCGCGTGGTGAGGACGGTCGAGCCGCACGATTCGGTGGAGCGCTACACCAGGCTCGGCGTGGAATGCGTCGAGGGAGAGGCGAAGATCACCTCGCCCTGGACGGTGGAGGCAAGAAACGCAGGCGGTACGCGCACGCTGACGACGCGCGCCATCGTCATCGCCGCCGGCGCGCGCCCGTTCGTGCCTCCGATTCCGGGCATCGAGGAGGTGGGCTATGTCACTTCCGACACCGTGTGGGAACTGCGGCAACTGCCGAAGCGGCTGGTGGTGCTGGGTGGCGGGCCGATCGGCTGCGAGCTCACGCAATGTTTCGCGCGTTTCGGCGCGCAGGTGACGCAGGTCGAGATGCTGCCGCGCATTCTGATCCGCGAGGACCCGGAAATCTCGGACAGGGTGATGCAGCAGTTTCGCAAGGAAGGCATCAACGTGCTGGTCGGCCACAAGGCGAAGGAGTTCCGGATCGAGAACGGCGAGAAGATCCTCGTCGCCGATTGCGATGGCAAGGACGTGCGCATTCCATTCGACCAGCTGCTCTGCGCGGTGGGCCGGATCGCAAACACTACCGGTTACGGCCTGGAAGAGCTCGGCATCCCATTGAGCAGAACCCGCACCGTGGAGAGCAACGAGTACCTGCAGACGATCTATCCCAACATCTACGCCTGCGGCGACGTCGCGGGGCCCTACCAGTTCACGCACACCGCCGCCCACCAGGCGTGGTATGCGGCCGTGAACGCTCTCTTCGGCCGCTTGAGGAAGTTCAAGGCTGATTATTCCGTGATCCCGTGGGCGACTTTCACGGACCCTGAGGTCGCGCGTGTAGGGTTGAATGAAACAGAGGCGAAGGAAAGGAACATCCCCTGCGAGGTCACGACCTACGGCATCGACGATCTCGACCGGGCGATCGCCGACGAGGAAGCGCACGGCGTGGTCAAGGTGCTGACCGTGCCGAGGAAAGACAGGATCCTCGGCGCGACCATCGCCGGCGCGCATGCCGGCGATCTGATTGTCGAATTCATTGCCGCCATGAAGCACGGCATCGGGTTGAACAAGGTCCTGGGGACGATCCACATCTACCCGACGCTCGCGGAGGCCAACCAGTACGCCGCAGGAGCGTGGAAACGGAACCACGCTCCTGAGCGACTGCTCAGGTGGATTGGGAGATACCACACGTGGATGCGCGGGTAACTACGAGCAGCAGCAAAAGAGGCCAGGCTCAATCAATTTCGGCTAAACTCATCGCGAAAATTCAAGCTTGGCCCCGTTGATTTTCGCTCGAAAAAAAGCCCTAGGCCGGCTCCTGCTCGACGCCCCGGGTAACCAGGGCACCCAGAACGACCAGCCAGGTGGCGATCGCAATATCAAACGGGATGAACACCGTTCGGCTGAACGGCATGGCAAACAGGGCCATCATGCCGGCCATGCCGATCACCGCTCCCACTACCCCGAGCCAGCGGGGGATGACCCTGCCCAGCGCGAGCCCCACCCCGAGCACGGTCAAACCCAGGCTGAAAAACATCTTAGCCATGCGCTCGAGGCAGATCATCAGTTCGCTGCCAGGCCGGATGTTGCCGAGAAACGCGGCTTTGGCCGCGTCGGTCGCGCCCTTCAACTGATCCGCGCCCCAGAAACCCATGTGCATGTAGTAGCCGGCGCTGATGCCGTTGATCACGATCGCCGCCAATGCGATCGCCATGCCTGGCCATACCACGGTGCGCGCCAGAGTGTGGGTGTGCAGGCTGCCCAGCGCGACCAGTCCCGCCAGCCGCACGAACAGCCCGAACACCATGACTTGGTAGGAGAGAATCCAGATCAAGCGGTGGGCGGTGATGGTTTCGAGGTCCGCAAGCTGGAAATTGAAGTTCTGCTCCACGAGCAGCGGGCGGATGGCCATGCCGACAACGGGCAGGATGCCGCCCAGGATGAGCGCGATGCCGGTGAAGCGCGTATATCCGTTGGAAAGCCTCATGAGTCCTCCTCATTTTTTCCGCGTCGGTTGATGGGGTAGTCGCCCACCTGCCCCACGAAGGGCTGCACGATCAACCCGAGCAGGTTGAGCTTGCCGGGGTCGCGGAATTGATTGAGTCCAATGGTCATGGCTTCATGCCCCTTGTCGGGCTGGGCGCGGTAGGTGCCGAACAGGCGGTCCCACCACGGAAAATTGAAGCCGAAGTTGCTGTTGGTCTCACGCGCGATGTTGGAGTGGTGCACCCGGTGCATCTCCGGCGTGACCACGAGAAGCCGCAGTACGCGGTCCAGGCCGGCCGGCAGACGCACGTTACCATGGTTGAACAGGCTGGTGGCGTTGAGCGCGACCTCGAACACCAGCACCGCCAGCGCGGAGGGACCGAGTACCGCGATCGCCGCCAGCTTGATGCCCATGGACAGAACGATTTCGATGGGATGGAAACGCACGCCGGTGGTCACGTCGAAGTCCATGTCGGAGTGGTGCATCATGTGCAGCCGCCAGAAGGCCGGCACCGCGTGGAACATCACGTGCTGGAGATAGATTACGAAATCCAGCGCCAGCACCCCGGTAACCAAGGCCAGCCAATCCGGAAGATCGAGATTATTGAGCAGGCCCCAGCCGCGCTGTTGCGCGAGCAGCGCCATGCTGATCGCGGTGATGGGGACGATGAGCCTGACGGCGGCCGTACTGACGAAGACAATGCCGAGGTTGGAGATCCAGCGGTGGGTCTTGGAAGTGGACAGCTTGCGGCGCGGAGCAAGCAACTCCCACATGGCCATCAGCGCAAGCATGCCGAAGAAGAAACCCAGCCGGATCGCGGCTTCGTAACTCATGCGAGATCCTCTGCCAGCGGCGATCAGCAGTCAAAAACGGCTGTAAAGCCAGAACTTCTCGTAGAACACCTTGCCGAAGTGCATCAGGATGCTCGGCGGTCTAAGCGTGATTTGCGGCGCTGGCTCGGCGTAAAAGTTGCCGCTACCGAATCCGGCGCGACCGTCGCCTGCCTCGAGAAAGCATTCGCCATCGCCGGTGAACCGCTGCGGCGCGCCTTTGCCGGTGATGGCGTAAACGATGTTATGGGCGACGACCTCAGCCTCGTAGTGGGCGAAAACTCCGGCCTTGGGCAGCGGCTTGCCGATCGCGGTGAGCATGATGCCGGTGACATCGCCGATCGCGAACACGCCGGGAAATTTCGTTGCCAGCGTTTCGCGATCGACCGGCACCCAGCCGCTTTCGCCACACATGCCGGCATCGCGTACGAGTTGCGGCGCGCGATGCGGCGGGATGTATGCAAGCAGGTCGAAATCGGCGCTGGCGCCGTTGGCGAACAGGATCCGGCGCTGCGCCGGATCCACCGCGGTCACCGCATGGTTCGGATGGTAGCCGATACCCTTGCTTTCGATCATCTGGCGCAGGGCGGTTGAAACCCCCTGGCCGGCGACCGGCATCGGTCCCGGCTCGGCGGTGTAGAGATCGACCTTGACCTCGTTGCGGATGCCGCGCCGCCGGCAATCGTATTCGAGCAGCATCGCGGCCTCGTTCGGCGCGCCGGGGCATTTGAAAGGCATTGCGCTCACCAGCACTACGATCCGGCCCTGGCCGAGCTTGAGACGGGCATCGCGCAGGGATGCGGCTCCTGCGAGCGTGTAAAAGTTATGTCCGGCTGTCGCAAGGCCTGGAACCAATTCCGGGGCGAGTTCTGCCCCAAGTGCGACGATCATGTAATCGCCGGCAAGTTCACGGCCATTGACCGATACCGCGCGCCGCTCCGGGTCGATCTTTCCGATGTCGCCGCGCACCACCTCAATTCCGCGCTTGGCCAGCGCAGCGATGGGACGGGAGATCGCGTCCGGCGTGCGCTCTCCGATCATCAGCCACAGCAGCGATGGCGCGAAGACGTGGCTCGCTTCGCGCTCCACGAGCACCACGCGGTGTTCGCGGGGCAGGGCCCGGCGCAGCCTGCACGCGGCGACGATGCCGCCAAATCCGCCGCCCAATACCAGGATAGTTTTGCCCGCGGTATTCACAGGCGTCTCAAAACACCACGACCTTGTCGGCCCATTGCGTCCATGCGGTCAGCTCGTCCATCGTGCTGCGGTGGGCGCTCTGCACCAGATCCGTTTCCGCGATGCCGCGCGCGTCAATGCAGGTCCCGCATACGCCGACCTCGGCGCCGGCACGCAGGACCATGCCCAGCATGTCACCGATGTTGTAAAAACCTTGAGGCACTTTCTGGCCAGCCTTGGCGCAGGCGGCGGCATCGCCGATCAGGAACACCTTGACCTCGGCGCCGCCCGTCTTCAGCAGTGACCGCGCGAGGCGCAGCGCGTTATAGCTGCGTTCGCTGCCGTAGGGCGCGTCGTTCAGAATGAACAGCGATTTCATCGTGGAACCTTCAACTGGGGGCCGAACCTGGAAACGGGATATGGTATCATTATTCAATTGATTACTTGAATAGTCAAGCAACCACGGGAGATTGAGCGATGTCAGGGCACAACTTCAAGAGCGATTTGTTCGAGCAGTTTGCGCGCATCGGCAAAGCGTTATCCAGCGGGAAGCGCCTGGAAATGCTGGAGTTTCTGGCGCAGGGCGAACGCAGCGTCGAGCAACTCTCGAACCTGACGGGGCTCTCCGTGGCCAATACCTCGCAACACCTTCAGCAACTACGCCGCGTGGGGCTGGTGACGGCGCGCAAGGAAGGTCTTTACGTCCACTATCGGGTTGCCGGAGACGCCATCGTCCGGCTGGTTGCCACGTTGCGCGCCGTGGGAGAAGAGCACATGGCCGAAGTGGATCGCCTGGTCAAGCTTTTTCTCGACAGCAAAGACACCCTGGAGCCGGTCCCGGCCAAGGAACTGTGGCAGCGAGTCAAGCAGGGACTGGTGACGGTCCTGGACGTGCGCCCGCCCGAAGAATACGCACAAGGACACATTCGCGGCGCAATCAACGTGCCGGTGACGGAACTGAAGAAAAGGCTGCATCAGATCCCGGCTGACCAGGAGGTGGTCGCCTACTGCCGTGGTCCCTACTGCTTGTTGGCTTACGAGGCCGTCCAGGTTCTGCGTAAGAAGGGGATCAAGGCGCGCCGTCTGGAGGACGGATACCCCGAGTGGCGCCTGCGCGGCCTTCCGGTTGAGATGGGCTGAGACTCTGCTGGTTTCCGGATCTGCAATCTCTCGCAAACCGGCGGCTGAGAACACCAGCACGGCGGCATCCAGTACCACGGAGCTTACCCGCGACGTCTTGCGGTAATTTCGACAGTCCGGAACGGCGCAGCCTGGTTAGTACACAAGTCATTGCATACGATATGAGCTTCTACGACAAATGGATAATTCCGCGGCTAGTAGACTTCTCGATGCGGAACAAGGAAGCGATGCGTTACCGTTCGCAGGTCGTGCCACAAGCGTGCGGCACAGTCCTTGAAATCGGCATCGGGTCTGGACTTAACCTACCTTTTTATGGCACCCGTGTTGAGCGACTCTACGGACTCGATCCGTCGGAGGAGTTGCTGGGAATGGCCAGGAAGAAAGCTGGCGCCGTCGCCTATCCCATCGACTTTCTTGCATGCCCGAGCGAAGAAATTTCGTTGGACGATGGTTCCGTCGATACCGTTGTAACGACATGGACCCTATGCACCATTCCCGATCCGGTAAAAGCCCTGAACGAAATGAGACGGGTGCTCAAGCCCGGTGGAACGCTGCTTTTTGCCGAACACGGTCTTGCCCCCGAGGCACGAGTCCAAGGCTGGCAGCAGTGGCTCAACCCGCTGTGGAGCAGGATTACCGGTGGATGCAACCTGAACCGAAAAATGGACGAACTGATCCAAGCTTCAGGCTTCCGATTAGTAGAACTCAATATGGGGTACGCGGAGGGGCCGCGACCGATGAGTTACGTGTATTCCGGCCGGGCTCAGCCAGCCATCCCGACATGATAAGTGGTAGGTTAGGCGCTGTCTCGCCTTCAACCACCCGAATCACTCCAATAAGGATTAGAAGGTTCAAGGTTCAAGGTTGGAGCGGGTTCTGATTCGAGGGTACCGGTTTTGAACTTTGAACCTGGAACCCGGAACGCAAAAGCCGTATGTTGTCGATCATCGTCCCCTGCCTCAATGAGGCCGAAGGCATCGCCGGCACCCTGCCTGCGCTCGCGCCGCTGCGGGCGCGCGGGGCCGAGGTCATCGTGGTGGATGGCGGCAGCAGTGATGGCACGGTAGAACGCGCGGCTCCGCACGCAGACTCCGTGATCAGTGCCCGGCGCGGGCGCGCCTCGCAGATGAACGCGGGGGCGGCGCGCGCCCGCGGCGACATCCTGCTGTTCCTGCACGCCGACACCCAGCTGCCGGAGTCAGCCGACGCGCTGATCGTGGAAGGCCTCAAGCGGCTGCGCCGCGGCTGGGGCCGCTTCGACGTCGCCATCTCCGGCAGCCATCCGCTGTTGCGGGTGGTGGCGTGGCTGATGAACGCCCGCTCGCGGCTGACGGGGATCGCCACCGGAGACCAGGCGATCTTCGCGACCCGCTCGCTCTTCACGGCCGCGGGCGGCTACCCGGATATCGCGCTGATGGAGGACATCGCGCTCTGCAAGCGGCTCAAGCGCTTCGGGCCGCCGCTGTGCCTCAGGCACCGCTTGACCGCGTCGGGACGCCGCTGGGAGAAGCACGGCGTGGTCCGCACCATCTTCCTCATGTGGCGCCTTCGGCTCGCTTACTGGCTCGGGGCCGATCCGCGCAAGCTCGCAGTGCGCTATGACAAAATCTGACGAAACTGCGGTCATCATTTTCGCCCGAGCCCCGCGCCCCGGGGCGGTCAAGACCCGCCTCATTCCTCTGCTCGGGGCGGAGGGCGCCGCGGCGCTCCATGCCCGGCTCGTCGAGAGAACACTGGAGACCGCGCGCGCTGCCTCCTTCCGCAGGATCGAGCTTCATGGCACGCCCGACATCGACGACCCCTTCTTTCGCTCCTGTGCCGGGCATTTCCCCGTAGCCCTGGCGGCGCAGGCTGGCGGTGATCTCGGCGCACGAATGCTCACAGCCTTTGCGTCGGTGCTCGCCACTCACCCGCGGGCGCTGCTCCTCGGCTCCGATTGCCCTGCCCTCGCCGCGCGCCATCTGCGGCAGGCGGACCGCGCACTGCGCGAGGGCACCGACGCGGTGCTCGTTCCATGCGAGGACGGTGGCTACGCCCTGATCGGGCTGCAGCGCCAGGAAGCACGACTTTTCGACGGCATCGCCTGGGGCGGGGAAAACGTCATGGCGGATACCCGCACCCGGCTCACCGGGCTCGGCTGGCGCTGGCGCGAGCTCGAAACCCTATGGGACGTCGACCGCCCGGAAGATTATCGGCGACTGCTGGCTTCCGGGCTGCTTGAAGCCACGCGCACGCACGCCTAGTGTTGAGTTTTAAGTTTTGAGTTTTGAGTTTTGAGTGTTGAATTAGAAGACCGCCGGCTTCAATCCGAACAACTAAACACTCAACACTCAAAATTCAACACTTCACCCAGTTCGGGTCGAAGCGGGAGCTCGTGAACTTTACAACACTGATATCGGTCGCTGATCTTGCCGGACATCTGGATGACCCGAACTGGGTGATCTGCGATTGCCGGCACGATCTCGCCGATACCGAGGCGGGACGCCGCGCCTGGCGCGAGTCCCATGTCCCCGGCGCGCGCTTCGTCCACCTCGACGAGGACCTGTCCGCACCCAAGTCGGGCCGCAACGGCCGCCATCCGCTGCCGGATCCGGAACGGTTTGCGCGGCGCGTGGGCGAGCTTGGCATCAGCAACAGCTCGCAAGTCGTCGCCTACGACGCAAGCGGCGGCTATTACGCCGCGCGGATGTGGTGGATGCTGCGCTGGCTGGGGCACGAGTCCGCCGCCGTGCTCGACGGCGGATGGGATGCGTGGCGCAAGGCCCCGCATCCCATAACGGATCAGATTCCAGTGATCAAAGCAGCCCGGTTCACCGTGCGCCTCAGGAGTGACGTCGCATACGAGTCAGCAGCCATCGTCGCCAACCTTGGAACATCCGGGGCGCTCTTGCTCGACGCGCGCAGCCCGGACCGATATCGCGGCGAGAACGAGACCCTGGATCCCGTGGCAGGCCATATACCGGGCGCCGCCAACCGCTTCTTCAAGCTGAATCTGGATGCGGACGGTGGCTTCAAGCCCCCGTCCGCATTGAGAGAGGAATTCAATGCTGTCATCGGTGCGAGGGCGCCGACGGACGTTATACATTACTGCGGTTCAGGAGTAACCGCCTGCCACAACCTGCTCGCGATGGAGGTCGCCGGCCTCTCCGGCTCGCGCCTCTACCCGGGTTCGTGGAGCGAGTGGTGTGCCGATCGCTCCCGACCGGTAGCAGTCGGCAGTGTTGAGTGTTGAGTGCTTAGTGTTGAGTTGCTACATCGTATTGGACACTATACTCATCACTCAAAACTAAAAACTCAACACTCGAAACTGTATGCAAGCGCTGCTTGCAGACTTCGTCCTGATCGTTCATTTCGCGTTCGTCGCGTTCGTGGTGGGCGGGCTGGCGCTGATCTGGATCGGAGCGGCCTCGGGATGGGCATGGGTGCGCAACCTCTGGTTCCGCGTCGCGCATCTCGCCGCGATCGTCCTCGTCGCCGGCGAGGCACTCGTCGGGGTGTGGTGCCCGTTGACGGTGTGGGAGGATGCGCTGCGCGGCGTGCACGGCGAAAAAAGCTT
>JBGQGU010000010.1:0-16901 GCA_041497655.1 Gammaproteobacteria bacterium | reverse complement strand
TTCAAATCTCATTGAACACTTCAAGCAGATACGAGAATCGCTCGAAAATGCAGAATCCGCTGAAAGCCGCTTCCTGCCTTGCTCTGCGGGGTTCTTTGTCTCGCATTGTCGTGTCCAACGGTAGCTCGCAATTAGTCAGCTCGACATCGAAAAAAAGTGTCCTACGAACGCCGAGACTCGCCCAGTGACGTCAAAGCAGGACGTCGTAGCGCACCACGTTAGAGCATTGACCAGGGCCGAATCAGGACCTGCCGACCGTAAATCGGAGCGGCGACTGGAGCCAATGCCGGACGCCGTCGGTACCGGCGCAGCTTCCACCGGCGCGTACTGTAAATCGAATCGTAAAATTAGGCGTTGCCTGAGAAAAAGCCGGCTGCCCCCGTTCCGGAGAACTGCTAAAGAAATCGCCAACCTGTTGGATTTGAGCGTGATTTTTGTTACACTTGGCACCCCCCGGATTCAGGGGAAAACGGAAGATGGGCGGTTCGCCCATTTTTTGTTTGTAGGGCGGATTAGCCATGGATTTGAACGAGTTACTGGAGACGACTGTTAGCGGCATGGGTTACGAATTGGTCGGCGTAGAGCGGCCTGCCAGAGGCGGGCTGCTGCGTATCTACATCGACAAGCCGGGCGGTATCACGTTGGATGACTGTGCCGGGATGAGCCACCAGGTGAGCCGGGTCCTGGCGGTGGAGAACGTCCGCTACGACCGGCTGGAAGTATCGTCGCCCGGATTGGACCGGTTGCTGAAGGGCGAACGCGATTTCGCGCGCTTTGCCGGTCAGAGGGCGCGGGTCAAGATGCGCCTGCCCGTCGATGGGCAACGTAATTTCGTCGGCGTGGTGCGCGAGGCGGGAGCCGGCCGCCTGCAACTCGAAGTCGACGGCAGGGTGCTGTCACTCGAGCTCGGTAACGTCGAAACGGCGCGTCTGGTGCCGAACCTATGAGCAGGAGTATGGGATGAACCGAGAGGTTTTGTTGCTGGTGGATGCCCTGGGACGGGAGAAGAACGTCGAAAAGGAAATCGTGTTCGGCGCGCTCGAGCTCGCTCTTGCATCGGCCACCAAGAAGCGATTTCAGGAGGACGTCGAGGTGCGTGCCTCGGTAGACCGCACGACGGGAGAATTCTCATTTTTCCGCCGCTGGCAGGCAATGAACGATGGTGAAGTCGAGGAGCCAGCGCGGCAGATCGCGCTGAGCGAAGCGAAAAAGCAGAACCCCGACATCCAGGTGAGCGAGTATATCGAGAAGCCGCTGGGCGGGCTGGAAGTCGGACGCATCGGTGCGCAGACGGCGAAGCAGGTCATTCTGCAGAAAATCCGCGATGCCGAACGCGAGCAGATCCTCAACGACTTCCTGTCCCGCAAGGAGCCCCTCGTCACCGGTGTGATCAAGCGCATGGAGCGCGGCAATGCCATCATCGAGTCGGGGCGGCTGGAAGCCATGCTGCCACGCGATCAGATGATCCCGAAGGAGAATTTGCGCATGGGGGACCGGGTGCGGGCCTACGTGTGGAAGACCGACCGCGCCAGCCGCGGACCGCAGCTCATTCTGTCGCGCACCGCGCCCGAGTTCCTGGTGAAGCTGTTCGAGCTCGAGGTGCCCGAGCTCGAGGACGGGTTGCTCGAGATCAAGGCGGCGGCGCGCGATCCCGGCTCGAGGGCAAAAATCGCCGTGCATTCGAAAGACCGGCGGATCGACCCGATCGGCACCTGCGTCGGCATGCGCGGCTCGCGGGTGCAGGCAGTGACCTCGGAGCTGGCGGGAGAGCGCGTCGACATCATCCTGTGGGCCGAGGACCCGGCGCAGTTTGTGGTCAACGCACTTGCGCCCGCGGAAGTCAGCAAGATCAAGGTGGATGAGGAAGCGCACAGCATGGATATCGTGGTGGACGAGGAAAATCTCGCTCAGGCGATTGGCCGTACCGGGCAGAACGTGCGGCTGGCGAGCGAGCTTACCGGCTGGCAGCTCAACCTCATGACCATGGAGGAATCCCAGAAGAAGAGCGAGGAAGAGGCGACGCGCGTCAGGACGATGTTCATGGAAAAACTTGACGTTGACGAAGAGGTTGCCGAGATCCTGGTCCAGGAAGGATTCAATACCCTGGAGGAGGTCGCCTACGTCCCGATCACCGAGATGCAGGAGATCGAGTCTTTCGACGAAGCCACCATCGGCGAGCTGCGGAGCCGCGCCCGCAACGCGCTGCTGACCCAGGCGATCGCGAGTGAAGAGCGGGTCGAGCACGACATCGAGGACCTGATGAAGGTCGAGGGCATGGACAACGAGACGGCGCGCCTGCTTGCAGCGAAGGGGGTGGGCACCCAGGCGGCGCTCGCCGATTTTGCAACCGACGACCTGACCGAGCTGACGGGTCTGGACAACGAGCGCGCCAAGCAGCTCATCATGGCGGCGCGCGCCCCTTGGTTCGCCGAAGCCAGCTCCTGATCCCCGGAACCCGATGGCGCAGCTCAACGTCACACAATTCGCCCAGCAACTGGGACTGCCGACAGCGCTGCTGATCGAGCAGTTGCAGTCGGCTGGCGTAAACAAGGCTCTGGCGGAGGACACGCCGCTTACGGAGAAGGACAAGACACAGCTGCTCGAGCACCTGCGCAAGTCGCACGGCGGAGGCGAGGCGAAGCAGAAAATCACCCTTGCGCGCCGACAGACGACGGAGATCAAGAAGTCGGATGGACTCGGCAAGTCGCGCACCATACAGATCGAGGTGCGCAAGAAACGCGTGCTGGTAAAGCGCGATTCGCCCGAGACCGAAGTGGCGGCCGAGCCGGCCAGGCCGGTGCTCGATGCCGAGCAGATCGCGTTGCGTGAGGCCGAAGCGAAGCAACAGGCCGAGCTAGCCGCGCGGCAGGCGGAAGATGCGGAGAAAAAACGACGCAAGAAGGAAGCCGAGGCGGTTGCGGAAGCCAGGGCGCCGGAGGAAACCAGGCCGGCGGGGGCGGCAGCAGCGCCGGTCATCGTAGAAGGCACGCTGCACAAGCCGACGGTCAAGCCCGAGGAAAAAGCGCAAAAGGCGGAAAAGAAGGCCAAGAAGCAGGTCAAGGAAGTTGTATGGAGGGACGAGACGGTCAAGCGCCGCAGCATCAAGACCCGCGGCGACGCGACCGGCGGGCTCGGCTGGCGCGAGCGCAAGGCACGCCATGCCGCCCATAAGGAAGAGGCCGACCAGCCGCACGCATTTTCCGCCCCGACCGAGCCGGTGGTGAGGGACATCACGGTGCCTGAGACCATCACGGTCGCAGACCTTGCTCACAAGATGTCCATGAAGGCTGCCGAGGTGATCAAGGTAATGATGAAGCTCGGCACCATGGTGACCATCAATCAGGTGCTCGACCAGGAAACCGCGATGATCGTGATCCAGGAACTGGGGCACGTCGCGAAGCGCGCCAAGCTCGATAATCTCGATGCTTTCCTCGCCGAGCAGCAGCAGGAGTCGCCCGTCGAGGTCAAGCTGGAGCCGCGCGCCCCGGTCGTCACCGTAATGGGCCACGTGGATCACGGCAAGACCTCGTTGCTCGACGCCATCCGCCGCACGCGGGTGGCGAGCGGAGAGGCGGGCGGGATCACACAGCACATCGGCGCGTATCACGTGAATACACCCAAGGGCATGGTCACGTTTCTCGACACGCCGGGCCACGAGGCGTTCACGGCGATGCGTGCGCGTGGCGCCAAGGTGACTGACGCCGTGGTGCTGGTGGTCGCGGCCGATGACGGCGTGATGCCGCAAACAATCGAAGCCATCCACCATGCCAAGGCGGCAAAGGTGCCGATCGTGGTAGCGCTCAACAAGATCGACAAGCCGGAAGCAAACCCTGATCGGGTCAAGCAGGATCTCGCCTCAAAGGAAGTCGTGCCCGAAGAGTGGGGCGGCGATACCATGTTCGTCGAAGTCTCGGCCAAGACCGGCAAGGGGATAGATGCGTTGCTGGAAAGAATACTGTTGCAGGCAGAGGTGCTCGAGCTGAAGGCGCCCAGGGATGCGCCCGCGAAGGGCGTCGTGATCGAATCGAGGCTCGACAAGGGGCAGGGCCCGGTCGCAACCGTCCTGGTCCAATCGGGAACGCTCAAGCGCGGCGACGTGGTGCTGGCAGGCGCGGTGTTCGGCCGCGTGCGGGCCATGCTGGATGAGGCCGGCGGCAACCTCGACGCGGCCGGGCCTTCGATCCCGGTGGAGATCCTCGGGCTTTCGGATGTGCCTGCGGCGGGCTCCGAGGTGCTGGTGCTGGGCGACGAGCGCAAGGCCCGCGAGATCGCGCTATTCCGCCAGGGGAAGTTCCGGGACGTCAAGCTGGCCAAGCTGCAGTCGGCGAAGCTCGAGAACATTTTCGAGCATATGGGCGAGGGGCAGGTCAAGACGCTGTCGCTCATCATCAAGGCGGACGTGCAAGGCTCCTACGAAGGCCTGTCACACGCGCTCTCAAGGCTTTCCACTGATGAGGTCAAGGTCAACATCGTGCATGCTGCTGTGGGCGGCATCACAGAGTCGGATGTCAACCTGGCGCTCGCCTCCAAGGCAGTGATCATCGGCTTCAATGCCCGGGCGGATGCAGCAGCGCGCAAGCTTGCCGAGCATAGCGGGGTCGACATCCGCTACTACAATGTAATCTACGAGGCCGTTGACGACATCAAAGCGGCGCTGTCGGGCATGCTCGCCCCAGAGAAAAAGGAAAACGTACTCGGCCTCGTCGAAGTACGCCAGATATTCAAGATCTCCAAGGTCGGCACCGTCGCCGGCTGCTACGTATCCGAGGGGCTGGTCCGGCGCAGCGGAGCCAAGGTGCGCGTCTTGCGCGACAATGTCGTGATTCACGATGGCGAACTCGATTCCCTCAAGCGCTTCAAGGACGACGTGCGCGAGGTCAAGGCCGGGTTCGAATGCGGGCTTTCGCTCAGAAACTTCGACGATCTCAAGGTCGGCGACCAGCTCGAGGTGTACGAGGTGGTCGAGGTGGCGCGTACCCTGTGAGCGCAGTTTTGAGTGTTGAGTTTTTAGTGTTGAGTTGTAGGTGCTACGGGTGCGCAGGGTAATTCAGAACTCAACACTCAACATTCAACACTAAGCACTCGCGATCCCATGCCGCGTGATTTTCCGCGCAGCCGCCGCATCGCCGAGCAGGTTCAGCGCGAGCTGTCCGACATCATCCGGGTTGAGCTCAAGGATCCGCGCGTCGGCATGATCACCATAACCGACGTCGAAATGACTCTGGACAATGCCCACGCCAAGGTCTTCTTCACGCTGCTGGGGCAGCAGCCCCGCATCGATGAGGCAGCCGCGGGCCTGCAGCATGCGGCGGGGTACCTGCGCAGCCAGCTCGCGCAGCGCGTCAAGATCCGCGTCGTGCCCCAACTGCATTTCGAGTACGATGCCTCCGTCGAGCGCGGAATCCGCTTGTCGCAGCTGATTGACGCAGCCGTCGCCGACGACAAGAAGCGCAAGAGACGGAAGAAATGAATCGGTCCGCTCCCCGCAGCGCCGGCCGGGACGGAGGGTGGCGCCTCCTGGACGGAGTGTTGCTGTTCGACAAGCCTTCCGGCATCACCTCGAATACGGCGGTGCAGAAGGTGCGCCGCCTGTTCCGGGTGGAAAAGGCCGGGCATACCGGCACGCTCGATCCCATGGCGACCGGGCTGCTGCCGGTGTGCCTGGGTGAAGCGACCAAGTTTTCCCATCTTCTGCTTGAGGCGGACAAGGCATATGCCGCCACCATTCTCCTGGGCGTCACGACCAGCACGGGAGACCTCGAAGGCAAGGTCACGGCGCGATCCAAGGTCCAGGCGGAACGTGAGGGAATCGAGCGCGTACTCAAGCGTTTTGTTGGCCAGATCCTCCAGACACCGCCCATGTACAGTGCGATCAAGCGCGATGGTCAGCCGCTCTACAAGCTGGCGCGCGCGGGAGGCGAGGTTCCGCGAGCGCCGCGTAGCATCGTCATACGCAGCCTGACCCTGCTCGGGCTCGAAGGCGAGGAGCTGAAGGTGTCTGTGGGCTGCAGCAAAGGGACCTACATACGCGTTCTGGCAGAGGACATCGGGCGTCAACTGGGCTGCGGTGCCTGTCTGTCGGCGCTGCGGCGGGAAGGGGTAGGCGGCTTCCGGCTATCCCAAAGTACCGTCACATTGGAGCAACTCGAGCAGCTGGCGCCGGTCGAGCGCGACGCGCTGCTATTGCCGGAAGACGCCCTGGTGTCCTCACTGCCGCGGCTCGATCTGGATGCCGCAGGGGCTTTGCGACTGATCCACGGCCGGTCCGTGGAGCGTAGCGACGCCCACGTCGCGGGTCTGGCACGCATCTACGGCCCAAGCCGGGAGTTTCTGGGAGTCGGCGAGGTTACAGCGCCGGGCCTTATCGTGCCGCGGCGGCTGGTATCAACGGCCCGGGCTGCCGCCGCAAGCGGGCCAAGTATTGTTTGAGAAACCGTGGGTTAGAGGGTAGAATACGCGCGACTGACAGGCGGAAGGCGGAGAGTGCGATGGCGGTTACGACTAACCAGAAAGCCCAGTTGATGCAGGAATACCAGCGGGGCAAAGGCGACACCGGATCACCTGAAGTCCAGATTGCATTGCTTACGGCGCGCATCACGGACCTCACCGAGCATTTCAAGACGCACGTCAAGGACCATCATTCGCGTCGCGGTCTGCTGCGCATGGTGAGCCGCCGGCGCAAGCTCCTCGATTACCTCAAGCGAGCGGACGCCGACAAGTACCGCCAGGTGATCGACCGCCTCGGACTCCGTAAATAAGCGCCCGCCATGCGCGGCGTTGCGAGCAACTTGTTGGGTAAGATGCCAGGCCGTGACGTACTGCCGGAAAGTTGGCTGACGCCGTATCATTAACCGGAGACCGCGTGCGCGGTCTTTTTTATTTCTCAAGGGGCACGACTTTGAATCACGTCAAAAAATCATTGATTTGGGGACGGCACCGGCTGATCCTCGAGACCGGGGAGATTGCGCGCCAGGCAACGGGCGCAGTGCTGGTCAATATGGAAGACACGGTCGTACTGGTGACCGTGGTCGGCGCCCGGCAGGCCACGGAGGGGAAGGATTTCCTGCCGCTGACCGTGGACTACCAGGAGCGAACTTACGCTGCGGGAAAGATCCCTGGCGGGTTTTTCAGGCGTGAAGGCCGTCCCTCCGAAAAGGAGATCCTGACATGCCGGCTGATTGACCGCCCGATCCGCCCGCTGTTCCCTGACGGTTTCTATAACGAAGTGCAGCTGGTTGCGACCGTCGTATCGTTGAACAACGAGATCGATTCCGACATTCCAGCCATGATCGGCGCCTCTGCGGCGCTGGGCCTCTCCGGCATTCCGTTCAATGGGCCGATCGGGGCGGCGCGGGTCGGCTATCTCGGCGGGCAGTATGTACTCAATCCGACCGCCACCGAGTTGAAATCCTCTCAGCTTGACCTGGTCGTGGCCGGCACTGAGCAAGCGGTGCTGATGGTGGAATCGGAAGCGAAGGAATTGCCCGAGGACGTCATGCTGGGCGCCGTGGTGTTCGGCCATCAGCAGATGCAGGCGGTGATCCAGGCGATCAACGAGATGGTCGACGAGGCGGGCGCCGCGGAATGGGAATGGGCGCCGCCGGCCAGGAACGAAGCGCTAATCGCACGCATCGCGGAACTTGCCGAAAAGGATTTGCGTGCAGCGTTTGAGCTCAGGCAGAAGCAAGCTCGTTCCGAGGCGATCGATAATATCTGGAAGCGCGTATTTGCCGAAGTCGGAGTCGGCGCGGAAGGCGGCCCGGACGCGAATGCAGTCAAGGAAATTTGCTTCGCTCTGGAATCGAAGATCGTGCGAGGCCAGATCCTGAACGGCGATCCGCGCATCGATGGACGCAACACGCGCACGGTGCGGCCGATCTCGATACGCACTGGATTGCTGCCGCGTGCCCATGGCTCGGCCCTGTTCACCCGTGGCGAGACCCAGGCGCTGGTCACGGCGACGCTGGGCACTACACGCGACGAGCAGAAAATCGACGCATTGCAGGGCGAGTATCGCGATCGTTTCATGATGCATTACAACATGCCACCCTACGCAACGGGCGAGACCGGCCGCGTCGGCTCGCCCAAGCGCCGCGAGATCGGGCATGGGCGGCTGGCCAAGCGCGCGCTGCTGGCCATGCTGCCGGGTCCCGAGGAATTCGCCTATTCGCTGCGGGTGGTCTCCGAGATCACCGAATCCAACGGCTCGAGCTCGATGGCGAGCGTGTGCGGAGGCTGTCTCGCGCTGATGGATGCCGGCGTTCCCCTGAAGGCGCATGTGGCGGGTATCGCCATGGGTCTCATCAAGGAAGGCAACCGATTCGCGGTGCTGTCCGACATCCTCGGCGACGAGGATCATCTGGGCGACATGGATTTCAAGGTCGCCGGTACCGAGAAGGGGGTGACGGCGCTGCAGATGGACATCAAGATCACCGGCATCACCAAGGAGATCATGCACGCGGCGCTGATCCAGGCGCGCGACGGGCGCACCCACATCCTCGAGAAGATGAAGCAGTCGCTGGAAGCGCCGCGCGCCGAGCTTTCCGTGTGGGCGCCGCGGATGATCACGATGAAGATCAAGCCCGAGAAGATTCGCGACGTGATCGGCAAGGGTGGGGCGGTGATCCGCGCGCTCACCGAGGAGACCGGCACCACCATCGACATTCAGGACGACGGCACGGTGACCATCGCTTGTGTGTCGCCGGAGGCGGGCGAGGCGGCGAAGAAGCGTATCGAGGCTATAACCGCCGACGTGGAAGTCGGTCGCATCTACGACGGCACCGTGCTGAAACTGCTCGATTTCGGAGCGATCGTGAGCGTGCTGCCAGGCAAGGACGGGTTGCTGCACATCTCGCAGATCGCCAACGAGCGCGTGAACGCCGTGGCCGATTACCTGAAGGAAGGGCAGCAGGTGCGCGTGAAGGTGCTGGAAGCCGACGACAAGGGCAGGCTGCGGCTATCGATGAAAGCGGTGGCAATCGAGATCCAGGCCACTACCGCCCAGTAGGCGCGCTGGGGCGCAAAAAAGGGGCGGTTCATCCGCCCCCTTTTTTTGACCGGTTTCCGGTCAGCCGTTGCGGGTCACCGTTACTTCGCCACCTGCCGCTCGCGCATCTCGTCGAGCGTCTTGCAGTCGATGCAGAGCGTCGCGGTTGGACGCGCTTCCAGGCGTTTCAACCCGATTTCCACTCCGCATGATTCGCAGTAGCCGTATTCGCCCAGGTCGATGCGCGAGATGGTCTCATCGATCTTCTTGATGAGCTTGCGCTCGCGGTCGCGGTTGCGCAACTCGAGCGACATGTCCGATTCCTGGCTGGCGCGATCGTTGGGGTCCGCGAAGATCGTCGCCTCGTCCTGCATGGTATGCACGGTGCGGTCGATGTCCTGCGACAGCTCCAGCTTCATTTCCTCGAGCATCTTGCGGAAATGCCCGAGCTGGCGCGGATTCATGTAATCCTCTTTCCCCTTGGGTTTATAGGGGGGGAAGGCCTTGTGCAGTTCAGTGGGCATGAGCCAAGTATACCCTTCGAAAAAAGACGCTTTATATATGAAATCGAACCCCCCCGCAAGTTCATATGTTGCTACGGAAAAACGCCTATTTTCCATTGACTATCAGATGTTTCCAGGGGTATATTAGCCCCGCTCGCGGGGCGGGGCGCGGCTAAGTTTGTGCGCCTGATTTTGCGGCCCCTGACCGGGCACGGCAGACTCACGCTTGTGGCATGCTATCGGCTCTTAGAGGGCGCCCGTAGCTCAACGGACAGAGCACCGGCCTTCTAAGCCGGGGGTTGTGGGTTCGATTCCCGCCGGGCGCACCACATTCGCCCTTCCGGGCGAGTGTTGAGTGTTGAGTGTTGAATGTTGAGTGAGATCCCCCTTGGTGCTCAAGGCCACTTAACACTAAAAACTCAAAACTCAACACTGCTCTCGCAATGGTGGCTGTAGCTCAATGGTAGAGTACTGGATTGTGATTCCAGGTGTTGTGGGTTCGAGTCCCATCAGCCACCCCATCCTTCCTTGTCCGGGATTTTCAGTGGCGCTCCGACAGTGAATGGTGATCGGTGAGCGGAGAAGGACTGCAGCGGAGCTAGGTCTTGATCCGCATCAACCGTTGCTGCTCGCGGCGCCAGTCCTTTTCCTTCTCATCCCGGCGTTTGTCATACTGTTTCTTGCCTTTCGCGAGGCCGATCTCGACCTTGATCCGGCCGTCCTTGTAGTGCATGTCGAGGGGGAGCAGGGCATAGCCCGCGCGCTCCACGCTGCCGATCAGGCGGCTGATCTCCTTGGCGTGCAGCAGGAGCTTGCGCGTGCGTACCGGATCCGGAGTAACGTGAGTGGAGGCGGTGGGCAAGGGGCTGATATGGCAGCCGATCAGAAAGATCTCGCCGTTGTTCACGATCACGTATGCTTCTTTGATTTGCACCCGCCCGGCACGTATCGCCTTCACTTCCCAGCCCTCGAGCGCGATCCCGGCCTCGAAGCGTTCCTCGACAGAATAATCGTGGAAAGCCTTCTTGTTCTGGACGATGCTCATTGCGGGAAAAAGATCGAGGGCACGCCCATTCTACCAGCGGGTCGCCGCTATTCCGGCAGAACGCTGCAGGGAGCGTAAAGCCAGTGCCTGAGGTCAGCCAGTCCGTCCTCGTCGAATTCACGCCTGCGCAGATGTTTTCACTGGTCGATACGGTCGAGGACTACCCCAAGTTCCTGCCGTGGTGCGGAGGCGCCACGCTGGTTCACCGCGATGCGGGTACGACGCGGGCGACGATATTGATCAACTACCGCGGCATCCGCCGCAGTTTCACCACCGAAAACGTCAAGCGCGAGCCCGTGGCAATGCAGATCCAGCTGGTCGAGGGGCCGTTCAGAAAGCTGGACGGAAGCTGGCGCTTCACCGACCTCGCGGCCCGCGGCTGCAAGATCGAATTCAGGCTCCACTACGAGTTTGCAGGCTGGCTGCTGGACCGGCTCATCAGCCCGGTATTCGATCATATCGCCGGCACGCTGGTGGAAGCTTTCGTGAAGCGCGCTGGGCAAATCTACGGCAACAATTCATTGAACAGTGAACGGTGAACAGTGAGCAGACTGGCACTGCCTGCGCGGATGCTACGCGTTGAGATCGTCTATGCGCTGCGCGACAGGCAGGTCCTGCTCACGCTCGAGGTCGAAGAGGGGACGACCGTGCGACAGGCGGTCGAACGTTCGGGCTTCCTGCAACGCTTTCCGGAAATCGACCTCGCGCGGGCCGGCCTGGGGATCTTCGGCAGGGTGGTATCGCCCGATACTCCGCTGCGGAACGGGGACCGGGTGGAGATTTACCGCCCGCTCATCGCTGATCCCAAGCAGGCGCGGCGAACGCGCGCAACGCGCCCGCTCCAGGCAGAGCGGCGGCGCTGAAAGTCCGACGAAAGTAGGGTTTGGAGCCCGGCCTGCGCCGGGGTGACGGGGTGAGGCCTTTCTGGATCCCCGCCTGCGCGAGGATGACATTCGCCCGACCGGACGAATGTCACATGCAGTTCGAATCGACGGCGCGCTGGGCCCTGGCGACTTCGGCGGGACGATCGGGATCCTCGAGAAATACCCGCTCTCCGGTCTTCGGATCGATGCGCGCGATCCGATTGCCCGCTTGCAGACTCTTGAGATGCGTCTGCGCCTGCTCGCAGGCCGCGCGACGCTCCTGATCCTCAGCGGTCTTTTTCTCATCTTTCTGACGCGCGTCTTGCGCTTCCATCTGGCGCTTGCGGAAGTCCGCTTCACGTTCGGCGACCGATTTCTGCTGAGGCGAGGCCGCGCCGCTGGATGAAGGCCCTTCGCGGGTGCTCTTGATTCCAGTCTGCTGTTCCTGGGTGCCCGGCGGGCATTGGGTTGCGTACTCGACCCGGCCGTCCTTACCGGTGCACTTGAGAAGTTGGCCATGGGCCGCGAAGGGAACGAGCAGTACTAAGAACGCAATGGCAGCTTTCACTGAATCCTCTCTCGGTTCGTGGCGCGGGCCGGCCGTACTGCATCGGCCGCACGCAACTTAACTGGTTTACCCTGCCCAGTCAATGAATTAACGCACGAGTCCATTTACCGTTGACGGGTGCATGCGTATAATACGTTTTTTGCGAAGGGTAGAAAACATGCGTGTGGTGCAGAAAGCCCTCACCTTCGATGATGTTCTGCTGATCCCCGCCCATTCGAACGTCCTCCCGCGCGAAGTCAGTCTAAAAACCAAGCTCACCCGCGGCATCGCCCTCAATATTCCGCTCGTCTCGGCCGCGATGGACACCGTGACCGAAGCGCGACTTGCGATCGCCCTCGCCCAGGAGGGCGGCATCGGCATCATCCACAAGAACCTGCCGCCCAAGTCCCAGGCGGCGGAAGTGTCCAAGGTCAAGCGTTTCGAGAGCGGGATCGTGAAGGACCCGATCACGATCACGCCCAATATGAAAGTGCGGGACGTCCTCAACCTGACCCAGCAGCACAAGATTTCGGGACTGCCCGTGATCAACGCATCGGGGCGCGTCGCGGGCATCGTTACCAACCGCGACTTGCGTTTCGAGACCAAGCTCGATCAGCCGGTGAGGAACATCATGACCCCGCGCCAGCGGCTGATCACGGTGCAGGAGGGGGCGAAGCGCGAAGAAGCGCTGGCGCTCATGCACAAGCACCGCCTCGAGCGCGTGCTGGTCGTGAATAAGAATTTCGAGTTGCGCGGGCTGATCACGGTCAAGGATATCCTCAAGTCCACCGAGCATCCCAATGCATGCAAGGACAGCCTGGGGAGCCTGCGCGTCGGCGCTGCGATCGGCGTGGGCGAGGGCACTGAAGAGCGCGCCGAAGCCTTGATCGAGGCCGGCGTGGACGTGATCGTGGTGGACACGGCGCACGGCCATTCGAAGAACGTGCTCGACCGCGTCAAGTGGGTGAAGCGCAAGTACCCGAAGACGCAGGTCATCGGCGGCAATATCGCGACCGCATCGGCGGCAAAAGCGCTGGTGGACCACGGCGCGGATGGCGTGAAGGTCGGTATCGGACCGGGCTCGATCTGCACGACGCGGATTGTTGCCGGCATCGGCGTCCCGCAGATCAGCGCGATCGCCAACGTGTTGAAGGGACTCGCCAAGACTGACGTGCCGCTGATCGCGGACGGCGGCATCCGTTATTCCGGCGATATCGCGAAGGCGATCGCCGCAGGCGCGCACGCGGTGATGATCGGCAGTCTATTCGCCGGCACGGAAGAGTCCCCCGGCGAGATCGAGCTGTTCCAGGGGCGCTCATACAAGTCGTATCGGGGCATGGGCTCGCTCAGCGCCATGCAGCAGGGTTCCGCTGACCGCTACTTCCAGGAGGAGGAGGAGCCTGATACCGACAAGCTGGTGCCGGAAGGCGTCGAGGGCAGGGTGCCGTACAAGGGCCAACTCGCGCCGCTCGTGCAACAGCTCATGGGCGGGCTGCAGTCGAGCATGGGCTACCTCGGCTGTTCCGATATCGAGGACGTGCGCGCCCGGGCGGAATTCGTCGAGATCACCACTGCGGGCGTCCGCGAGTCCCACGTCCATGACGTGCAAATCGTGAAGGAAGCGCCTAACTACCGGGTCAATTAGTATTGCAGCACGAGAAGATCCTCATCCTCGATTTCGGCGCGCAGTACACGCAATTGATTGCGCGGCGCGTGCGTGAGGCAAGCGTCTACTGCGAAATCCATCCCTTTGACGTGGACGACCGGTTCGTCCGCGACTTCAGGCCGCGCGGGATCATCCTCTCCGGCGGTCCGGCCTCGGTGTGGGAGGGCGGCACGCCGCGGGCGCCGCAGGCGGTGTTCGAGCTCGGCGTGCCGGTCCTTGGCATCTGCTATGGCATGCAGACCATGGCGGCGCAGCTGGGCGGCAAGGTCGAGATGGGGAAGATCCGGGAATTCGGCTACGCGGAGGTGAGGGCGCGCGGCCATTCGGCGTTGTTGAGGGACCTCCAGGACCGCACCAACGCGGAGGGCCATGGCCTGCTCGACGTGTGGATGAGCCACGGCGACAAGGTCAACGAGTTGCCGGCGGGGTTCAAGGTGATCGCCTCGAGCCCCGCCTGTCCGATTGCCGCGATGGCGGACGAAAAGCGCCGGTTCTACGGCGTGCAGTTCCACCCCGAGGTGACGCACACGCTGCAGGGCAAGGCCCTACTCGAGCGCTTCGTGCTGGAGATCTGCGGCCTGTCCGGCGACTGGAGCATGCCGAATTTCAGCGAGGAGGCCATCGGCCGCATCCGCTCGGAGGTCGGCGCCGAGGAAGTGATCCTCGGCCTGTCGGGTGGAGTGGATTCCTCGGTGGCGGCCGCGCTCATACACAAGGCGATCGGCCGGCAGCTCACCTGCGTGTTCGTCGATCACGGCTTGCTGCGGTTGAACGAGGCCGAGCAGGTGATGGCCACTTTCGCCGGCAATCTGGGCGCCCGGGTGATACACGTGGACGCGCGGGAGCAGTTCATGAAGCACCTCAAAGGGGTGACCGACCCCGAGCAGAAGCGACGCATCATCGGGCGCGAGTTCATCGAGGTGTTCCAGCATGAGGCGTCAAAGCTGCCCAAGGTCAAATGGCTTGCGCAGGGCACCATCTATCCCGATGTGATCGAGTCGGCCGGCGCCAAGACCAGGAAGGCGCACAGCATCAAGTCCCACCACAACGTCGGCGGGCTGCCCGACACGCTGCACCTGAAATTGCTGGAGCCGTTGCGGGAGCTCTTCAAGGACGAGGTGCGCGAGCTCGGCATCGCGCTCGGGCTGCCGCGCGACATGGTGTTCCGCCACCCGTTCCCGGGCCCCGGCCTTGGGGTGCGCATCCTCGGTGAAGTGAAGGCCGAGTACGCGGACCTGCTGCGGCGGGCCGACGCGATCTTCATCGACGAGCTGCGCGCCTCCGGCTGGTACGACAGGACGGCGCAGGCGTTTGCAGTTTTCATCCCGGTCAAGTCGGTGGGGGTGATGGGCGACGGGCGCACCTACGAGCACGTCGTGGCCTTGCGCGCGGTGCAGACCCAGGATTTCATGACCGCGCAATGGGCGGAACTGCCGCATGGACTGCTGTCCAAGGTAGCGAACCGCATCATCAACGAGGTGCGCGGCATCAACCGCGTGGTCTACGACATCTCGAGCAAGCCGCCGGCCACCATTGAATGGGAGTGAAAAGCAAGGATGAAGGCGGAAGGATGAAGGATGACCTGCTTGCGGCTTCGCCAGAAGGTGGAGCGGTGAATTTGTTTTGGCTCCCGCGCTGCGGGGGTCATCCCTGGTCAGTGACACCGGCCCGCCGCGCTGCATCGCGGCGGGCGTTCGCCGGCTCGAACGTGCGCAGGCACGTTCATCCCCGGCCCGAATCCCTGCATGGCTTCGGGCGTTCGCGGGCTCGGACGCACGCAGGTGCGTCCTTCGAATTCTCCGCTCACCCCGGCTCACCCCTCATCCCTCATCCTTCGCGCTCTCCATGAGCGACGAGGTTTTTATGCGCGAGGCGCTCAGCCTGGCGCGGCAGGCGGGCGCGTCCGGCGAGGTGCCGGTGGGGGCGGTGGTGGTGAAGGATGAGGCCGTGGTCGGGCGCGGCTACAATCGTCCGGTATCGAGCAAGGATCCGACCGCCCATGCAGAGGTGATCGCGCTGCGCGACGCGGCAGAGCGGATCGGCAATTATCGTTTGGCCGAATGCGAGTTGTACGTCACGCTGGAGCCATGCGCGATGTGCGTTGGCGCAATCATGCACGCCCGCGTCAGCCGGGTGGTGTATGGGGCGGCCGATCCCAAGTCCGGGGCCTGCGGCAGCGTGGTGGACCTGTTCGCGGAAAATCGCCTCAATCACCACGCCACGATTGTCGGCGGGGTGATGGCGGAGGAAGCCGCCAGTTTGTTGCAGGATTTCTTTTCGGCTCGCCGGAGGGCCTCCGGCCATGCCTAGAATCAACATCAATATAAAATCACAACATCTTGATCTGTTGGACGATAATGGAAATCTGATCAAGGGTTACTCGATCTCATCCGCGAAGAATGGGGTGGGCGAGTTGAACGGCAGCTTCTGCACGCCCCGCGGCCGCCATATCATCCGCGCCAAGATCGGAGCGGGACTGCCGCTCCACGCCGTCTTCGTCGAGCGGCGCCCGACCGGGGAGGTCTATACCCCTGAGCTGGCCGGCAGCTCCCCCGGACGCGACTGGATCCTCACGCGCATCCTGTGGCTGTCAGGTTGCGAGCGGGGATACAACCGCATGGGCCGGGTCGACACGATGCGCCGCGCAATCTATATCCACGGCAGCCCGGATACCGCCGAAATGGGCAAGCCAGGATCCGCCGGCTGCATCCGCATGCGCAACCGGGACATCGTCGAGTTGTTCGATCTAGTGCCGAACCACACATTGGTCGAGATCCAGGAATAGGCATCCTCTCCCGCAGGCGCCTGATCTTGCAGTGCCAGATCAGGTGGTATCAAACTAAGCTTTTATCTATCATTAGGTTAGGGGATAACCCAAACCGTGACATCGGTATTATTGTGCAATGCGAAAACAATGGTATAGTTGCCCAACTCTTTGCCAAGGGGTCCCTCGCTCATGGCTGACAAACGGCGTAACGGCGGCACCAACGTCGACGGAAACAGCAACGGGAACGGGAAGAACGGTAACGGTAACGGTAACGGTAACGGCCATCCGGCCATGAGATTGTCCGGCAAGGTAGCCATCATCACTGGCGCCGGCAGGGGTATCGGACACGCCACGGCGCTCAAATTCGGCAGGGAAGGGGCGATCGTCATCGCCTGCGACATCAACGCCGACCAGACCCAGCAGGCGGCCAAGGACGTCGCCGAGGCGGGGGGCGAGGCCTTGGGCTATCAGATCGACGTGAGGGATCCGGCGAGCATCGCCAGGATGGTCGAGGCGGTGGTCGC
>JBGQGU010000009.1:0-17970 GCA_041497655.1 Gammaproteobacteria bacterium | reverse complement strand
CCTGCCGACCGTCGAGGAAGCGGGGGTGCCCGGATACCAGATGACGACCTGGTACGGCGTGTTTGCGCCGGCGGGAACTCCGCCCGCCATCGTCAACCGGCTGCACGCGGAATTCGCCAAGGCGATTCAAGCGCCAGGCACCCGGGAGCGGCTGGTCGAGAATGGCTTTGACGGCACGGTCACGCGCACGCCTGAGGAATTCGCGGCGATGGTCCGCGCCGACATCCTCCGCTATGCCAAGCTGGTGAAGGACGCCGGGCTGCAGATCGACTAGAACCGGTCTCAAGAATAGCCACGGAATCACACGGAATGACACGGACAATAACCCGACCCCCTTAGAGTCCCCGTAATCACTTAAAACTTTCTGTGTGGTTCCGTATGTTTCCGTGGTTAAGACGGTTTTTACGATGGCTTCTAGTGGGTGAGGCGGAACCGAACGAGGGTGGCGATATATGATGAAAAGACGTCCCGACATTCTGAGTGTCCTTGCAGTACTGTGCGCGGGCGTGCTCGCGAGCGGGCCGGCCGCCGCGCAGCAGTTCCCGGCGAAACCCGTGAGGATCATCGTGGGTTTCGCCGCCGGTGGGCCGACGGACGTGATCGCGCGCGTCATCGCGCAGGACATGACCGCGTCGCTCGGCCAGTCCGTCATCGTCGAGAACCGGACCGGCGCGAACGCGATCATCGCGACCGATCTCGTCGCGCGCTCGGCGCCGGACGGCTACACGACGCTGTTCTCCTCGCTCTCGCTGCTGGTGAACGCGATCCTGCAGCCGGACAAGATCAAATACGACCCGTTCAAGGACTTCGCACCCGTGAGCAATGCCGCGCTGCTGCCGATGCTGATCGTGACGCGCCCCTCGACCCCGGTGAATTCGGTGCGCGAGCTGGCGGCGCTCGCGAAAAGAAGGCCGGGCGAGGTGACCTACGGGTCGGCCGGCCACGGCGGCTCAGCGCATCTTGGCGGCGCGATGTTCGAGACGCTTGCCGGGGTGAAGATGACGCACGTGTCCTTCCGCGGCAACGCCCCCGCTCTGATCGGCGTGATGTCGGGCGAGGTGACCTTCATGTTCTACCCGATGATCGGGATCGCGGACCATGTTGCGGCCGGGAAGCTCAAGGTGCTCGCGGTCGGCACGCCGAAACGCCATCCCGACTACCCGTCGGCGCCCACCATGGCGGAGGCGGGCATGCCGGGCCTGGCGGAGACCGCGCCGTGGGTGGGGATGATCGCCCCGGCAGGCACGCCGGCGGCGGTCGTCAATCGCCTGAGCGAGGACATGCGCAAATCCCTGGCCAAACCCGAGACCAGGGAGCGGTTGAGAGTCCTGGGCGCCGTGACCGTGGGCGACACGCCGGCCGAGTTTCTCGAGTTCCTGAAGAAGGACAACGAGCGCTGGGCGCGCGTCATCAAGGCCGCCGGTGTCAAAGCAGAGTGAAAAGGAGGATCACATGTTGAATCGAGCACCGGCTGTCCTGCTGTTGTCAAGCGTGCTGTTCGCGGCAGCCGCCGTTTCCATGGCGGCGGATTATCCCAACCGGCCCGTGCGCATCGTCGTCCCTCAGCCAGCCGGCGGTGGCGTGGACATCTATACCCGGATCATATCCGTGAAGCTCACGGAAACCTGGGGCCAGCAGGTCATCGTGGACAACCGCCCTGGAGCGAACGGGATCATCGCCATGGAGCAGGTGATCAAGGCCAAGCCCGACGGCTACACGCTCATCGCCGCGTTTACCTCCGTGCTCACGATCAACCCGCACGTCTACAAGTCGCTGCCGTACGACACGTTTCGCGATCTGGCGCCGGTCGTGCAGACGGTGACCAACACCATGGTACTGGTGGTCCATCCGAATCTCCCGGCGCGCTCCGTGAAGGAGCTGGTCGCGCTGGGGAGGTCGCGCCCGGGCGAGCTGAGCTACGGTTCGTTCGGGATCGGCAATCTCACGCACCTCGCGGCGGAGCTCCTGCGCGTCGAGTCGGGCCTGAAGATGGTGCATGTTCCGTACAAAGGCGAGACGCCAGCGATCACTGAGACCATCAGCGGCCAGGTCGCGCTGCTGTTTGCCACCTCCGTGGGCGTGGCCGGCCAGATCCAGAACGGCCGGTTGCGGCTGCTCGCGACCTGCGGGGAAAAGCGCGCCAGCGCATTCCCGGACACCCCCACCATGGTGGAATCCGGGCTGCCCGGGGTGGTCGTGACCGGGTGGGGCGGCACGCTCGCGCCGGCCGGCACTCCGCGGGAGATCCTCGAGAAGGTACAGCGCGACACCGCGCGGCACCTGCAGGGGGGCGAGGTGCGCAACCGCCTGGCCGGAATGGGCTCGGACCCGGTCGGCAGCACGCGGGAGGAGTTCACCGCCTTTCTCAAGGCCGAGACAGCGAAGTGGGAGCGGGTCTCGAAGGCAGCGGGCATTTACAAGAGCCAGTAGCGGCCACCGGAGGAGCGCAACGGGTCGATCGAACGGAGCAACATGGAGCTGGGACTGAAAGGTAAAGCGGCGCTTGTCACCGGGGGCAGCCGTGGGGTGGGCCGGGCCATCGCGGCCTCGCTACTTAGGGAAGGCGCGCGGGTGATGATCTCCGCGCGCGACCCGAAGCGGCTGGAAGTCACCCGCGCGGAGCTCGAGAAGGAAACCAGCGGCGAGGCGCGGGCGCACGCAGCGGATCTCGGCAGCGACACCGAAGCCAAGGCCCTGATCGATGCGACGCTGAAGGCGTTCGGCCGTCTCGAAATCCTGGTGAACAACGCCGCCACGGTCATGCCGGCGGACTTCGCGGCGCTCACCGAAGAGCGCTGGATGCAGGTGTTCGAGCAGAAGCTCAATGGATACGTGCGCTGCTGCCGCCACGCGATTCCCGCCATGAAGGGCCGCGGCTGGGGGCGGATCGTCAACCTGTCGGGCCTGGCGGCGCGCGAGACCGGGAGCAGGACGATACCGGTGGGCGTGAACAACATCGCGGTCCTCAGCCTGACCAAGTCCCTGGCGTGGGCGCTCGCCCCGGACAATATCCTGGTGAACGCCGTCGTGCCTTACATCATCGACACCGACATCCAGGACGAGACCATGCAGCGTTTCGCGGCGCTCACCGGCCGGCCGGAAGCGGAAATCCGCCGGGAGCGAGTGGCCGAGCTGGCAGTGGGGCGGATGGGACGGCCGGAAGAGGTCGCCGACGTGGTGACCTTCCTCGCCTCTGAACGCTCGAGCTACGTGACCGGCGCGGCGTGGCACGTGGACGGCGGCGCCTCGCGCAGCATTTAATCAGGGGCTGGCGACCAGCGACTGGTTGATTTACGGCCAACGATTCACGCTTTTCGGAATAGAAAGGAGCGATCCATGAGATACCTCACTATTGCAGTTTCCATCGCCATGCTCGCCGGTTGCGGCGTCGACACCGCCACTACGGCGGCGACCGGCGCCTCCATCAAAAAGCAGGAGCTGGAGGAGGGGAAGCGCACCCAGGAACGCGCGCAGCAGAAAATCGACCAGATGCAGGAGCAGATGCAGCAACGCGCGCAACAGGCGGGCGGCGACAAGTGACGCAGTGACGAGCGACGACTGGCGAGTGACGAAGAAAGTTGGCAGTTGGCAGCCGTCAGTCGGCAGTCACTGCAAACTGCCTACTGTAAACTGCAAACTGCAAACTGCTTCATCCCTCAACCTTGATCCCCGCCTCGCGGACGACCTTGTCCCAGCGCGCGGTGTCCTTGCGGATGCGCTCGGCGAATCGCTGCGGCGTGCCGCCCGAAATACGCAGTCCCGAGGCGCTGAGGTTGTGCTCGATATCGGGGTCACGCAATGCCTTGTTGGCCGCAGCGTTGAGACGCTGCACGATCGCGGCGGGCGTTCCCTTCGGCGCCCACATGCCGAACCACAACTCGACGTCGTAGCCTGGGAAGGTTTCGGCGACGGTCGGGATTTCAGGGTTGGTCGGCCAGCGCTCGGCGGTGGTCACGGCGAGGCCGATGAGCCGGCCCGCTTTGACGTGCGGTAGCGTCGGCAGCATGCTGCCGACGACCAGCTGGATCTGGCCGCCGACCATGTTGGTGAGCGCGATGGCCGAGGCCTTGTACGGCACGTGCACGAGCTTGACGCCGCCCACGCTCGCCAGGAGCTCGGTGGCGAGATGCGTAATGCTGCCGGTGCCGCCGGTGCCGTAAGTGAGCTTGCCGGCATTCTGCCGCGCGTGGGCCATCAGCTCCTTGAGCGAGCGCGCCGGGACCGACGGATTGATCGCAACGAGGAACGGGCTGAACCCGATCTCGACGATCGGCGCGACGCCGGTCGCCGGATCATAAGCGGCCTTGTAAACGACCGCATTGGTGGCGAAGCTGCCGGAAATCGTGATGATCGTGTAGCCGTCCGGCGCCGCCCGCGCCGCGATCTCGGTGCCGATCAGGCCGCCGGCGCCGCCCCGGTTGTCCACGACGAAGGGCTGGCCGAGATACTCGGTAAGTCTGGGCACGAGCACGCGCGCCAGGATGTCGCTGCCGCCGCCCGGTGCAAATGGAACAATCACGCGCACCGGCTTCGACGGATAGGGCTGTGCGAACGAGGCCATCGCCGAGAATGAGGCCAGCGCGACCAGCGCGGTAGCCATCCGCTGCAGGACGCGGTGCCATAAGCCGGGCGGCAGCGCCCCGTCTCCGCCCCAACACCAACCCCCTCGCCGAGATCCGGGGTGCCGCCTTTGCGCAAACGGAACGATCACGCGCACCGGCTTCGATGGATAGGATTGAGCGAACGAAGCTCCTGCTGCAGGCAGGGCCAGGCACAGGCACAGCAGAGGACCGGCTTTCACCGCCGCAGTATACGGCGTGCCGCAGTAACGAGGTGACAAAGTGACGAGAGGGAGTGACGGAATGACGTGCTACATTTCCTCTCCCCCGGCGCGGGGGAGAGGAAATCGGGTCTAGAGTCGAATCACGACCCACGAATCACGATTCACGCTTTCCTTTAATTTGTGGCGAAGCAATAGAGCAGTCCCGCGCCTCCCGTGCTGCGCAAGTTGTCCTGGCTGCAGCCGCGCGAGAGATGCGAGGAGTTCCAGGACCGCGCGGACTCATCGTCCCCAATGCCCAGCCGATCGTGGTGGCCGAGCATCGCGGCGCCTTCGCCGCTCTTCGTCCAGTTGCCGCAGGTCCGGTCGGCGTCGCCCGTGTACGCGGTGCCGTCCGGGCGCGAGCCGGTGAGGATGTCGTGCATGTTGGGCGTGTCGCCACTGCCGTTCACCATTTGCCCTTTCTCGTTCAGCGCGGTCTGCTTGTTCAGGTTGTTGTTGCCATGCAGCTCCTCGAGGTTGCGCGCGATCACCACGCCCTTGGCGTTCTGCCACGGGCCGCTGCCGATGCGGTCGCGGGCGTTCTGCGTCGGCGAGGCGCGCGAGGGGCTGGCGCTGAGATACGCCCGCCACGTGCGGTGGCCCGAGCCGGCCGCGGTTGCGAGCGCCTGGCAATGACCGTCGGCGCCCGCGAGGCCGCCGTAGTCGGCGCCCTTTCCGGAGCCGGTGCTGGTGACGAAGAAAGTCATGCTGTATTGATTCCCGTACCGCTCGAATGTCGCGCAGCCGCCCAGAGAAAGAGAGAACAGCGCAATCGATGCGATCAGGCCTAGACTTTTCATTGCACTCCTCCAGTGGGTTGGATCCATTCGTGCAAACATCGGGACAGCCCGTCGTATTCCCGGGCGATGCCCGTCACCCGCCACTCATCACCTGGTTGCGGCGGCAACCCTGGTCTTGAGCAGATCGAAGTTCGAGCGGTCCATCCTGATTTCGCCCTTGTTGATCTGACGGTCGATCTCGACCACGGCATCGTTGCACGGCGTCGGGATGCCGAGTTCCTTGCCCTTCTTCGTCACCAGGCCGGTGATGAACTCCATCTCGCTCTTGCGGCCCTTGATGTGATCGTGGATGGGGGCGGTCCGCGAGCGGCTGCCCACATGCCGCATCAGCGCGTTCCGGGTGGTCGCCAGGTTCTCGTCGCCGGAACCCGCGAACTCGTCCGCCCGCAGCCCGAATATCGGCTCGATGCGGTAGCCGAGCGCGGTGCCCACCGCCAGCGACTCGCGGCCGATGCTTGCAGCGATGTCGGCCATGCCGGGCAGGACGGCCGCCTCGCCGTTCCGGAGGCCCAGTAGCCCGTGCGGCCCCATGGTCATGGTGTTCGCGATGAGCTTGGTCCACTTCGCGCCGTAGATGTTGCCGGTCACGTCGCAGCGGGCGACGTGAGAGAGGATCGACTGGATTTCCTTCACGCGCGGGGTATAGAGACCGTCGAGCTCGCCGACCGCGAACCACGTTCCCTGGTGCGTGGTGTTGCGCTGAACCAGCCCGGGCGTGAAGATCTCCGCCGACAGTTCGATGCAGCAGCCCACCGTGCGGTTGCGGCCGACGATGGAAGCGATCGAGTCGTCGTTCATGCCGTTCATGACACCGACCAGCACGCCGTCGCTCTTGAGGTACGGCTTGATGAATTCCGCCATCCAGCGGTGGTCGTACGACTTGACCGCGAGAAACACGATGTCGAACTCCAGGTTGGCCGATGCGAGATCGCACAGGTGACAGGCGCGGATCGGCACCTTGACGTCGCCGTCTGCCATCTGGATGTGGAGCCCGGTCGCCTTCAGCGACTCCACCTGCGCCGGCCACTGGTCGATGACCGTGATGTCGTAACCCGCCTTCGTCAGATCGGCGCTGACGCTGCTGCCGATCGCGCCTGCGCCCAGCACCGCTATTTTCCTGCCCACGCTTTGGACTCCCGTGGTTGGTTGTCGATCAGGCGGATTTTAAACCGCTAGCAGCCTGTCGGACTTAGGTGTCGGACAGGCTGCTAACAGCAAAACCGCCCGAGAATTTTGAATGAAACCCAGGGTAACGACCCCAATTGGCCTCCGATGGGCACGCGCGCAGGCTGGAAATGAGGTTTTCACTTTCATGGACTCCCGTTATCGTGCGGGCGGTTTTGCATAAGGAGTTTGTCGGACCTAAGTCCGACAAACTCCTAGGACAATGCAATATCATTAGCTTGGTGCCGTTCCAACTTGTTTCTCCAAGTTTGGGCGGCTCGCCTGCCAGCAACGATCAAGGCCAGCAGAACCGATTGCATTACCCACAAATAGTTGAAACGGCACTGGCTTTGCGCCCCGTCGCGCAGTGGCGCCATTCCGGACACACATACTAAGGAGACGCACCATGCTTTGGGCTATTTCCTGCACTGACAAGGCAAACACCGCCGCGATCCGCGAAAAGTTCTTGCAGCCTCACCGCGATTATCTGCAAAGCCAGAAAGGCATTCTGGTGCTCGCGGGTGCGACGCAGACCGATGATGGCAAAGAAGCCATCGGCAGCCTGTTCGTCGTCAATGTGGGGAGCCGTGCCGAAGCCAAGGCCTTTTCGGAAGGCGATCCCTTTACGAGAGCCGGCGTGTTCGCAGCCATTACGATCACACGCATGCGCAAGGGGCAGTGGAATCCCGGGGCGGCGGAAGGCGCCTGACATAATCCCCCCTGACCCCCCTTTGTCAAAGGGGGGTGGCGAAGCCGGGGGGATTTCGTCACCGCGTCACTGGGGCTCGATTCCCGCCACCTGCGCCGCCTTCCTGTAACGCTCGATCTCCTTCACGAGCAGGCCATCGAGCTGCTGGGGCGTGAGCGGCCACGGCTCGGCGCCCTCGGTCGCGAGGAATTTCTTCATGTCGTCGCTCGCGAGGATCTTGTTGATGGCGGCGTTGATGGAGCCCAGGCGCTCGGCCGTGATGCCCGCCGGGGCGAATATGCCCCACCACAACTGGTAGCTGTAGCCCGGCACGCCGGCCTGCGCGATCGCGGGGAGGCCGGGCAGCAGCGGGGAGGGCTCCAGGCTGGTGGCGCCGAGGGCGCGCACCCTGCCGGCCTTCACCTGCGGCATCAGCGCGGCGGCGCTGGCGATCACGACTTCGATTTCACCGGCCGCCAGCGCGGTGGTCGCCATCGAGATGCCCTTGTAGGGCACGTGGGTCATCTTGATGTTCGCAGCCGAGGCGAACAGCGCGCCGGAGAAATGATTGTTGCCGCCCGACCCGGACGAACCGTAATTGAGCCCGCCGGGCGTCTTCTTCGCGAGGGCGATGAATTCCTTCACGGATTTCGCCGGCACCGACGGATGGACCGCCATCAGCATCGGGGCCCTGGCGAGCATCGCGACCGGCACGATGGCCCGCGCCGGGTCGAAGGGCAGCTTCGCGCGCACGGCGGCGGTGGCGGGATACGACGAGGTGTGGCCGAGAAGCGCGTGGCCGTCAGGCTCGAGCTTGGTGAAGACTTCCGTGCCGATCATGCCGCTCGCGCCGGGGCGGTTGTCCACGACGACGTTCCGGCCCCAGGCCGCCGTAAGCCGCTGGGCGACGGCGCGGCTGAAGAGGTCGATCGAGCCGCCGGCGGTGTACGGCACGATCATCTGCACGTTCTTCGAGGGGTACGCTTGAGCGTGAACCTGCGGCACGGCGAGCAGCGCGCATCCCATCACGCAGAGGCGAGTGAACAGTGATTTGTGACTCGTGACTGGTTTCATACTGGTGTTCTCCTCGGGTTGTGATTGATGGCGTTTTGGCGGTTCGATTTGTATTGTCTTATCGGCGTTCATCGGCGGCTAAACAACTCAGTCCCAGACCGGCGCCCGCCCCTTCGGATTTGCGATCCGGGCGTCGGACCGTTTGAGGGCGTGGATTCGCTTCATTTCGTCGTCAGTCAGCGTGAAGTTGAAGACGTCCAGGCTCTCGGCCATGTGCTGGGGGTTCGCGGAGCGCGGTATGGGCGCGATGTTTCCCTGCTGGATGAGCCAGCGCAGCGCGATCTGGGCGAGGCTCTTGCCGCGGTTGCGCGCGATCTCGCCGAGGACCGGGTCGTTGAACACGCGCCCGCGGCCGAGCGGGCAATAGGCCATGAAGATGAGCCCGGCCTTGCGGCAGAACGCCAGCACCTTCGACTGGTCGAGGTACGGGTGGTATTCGGCCTGCAGCACCGCAAGCGGCTCGGGGCAGAGCCGCATCGCTTCCTCGGTCAGCGCGATATTGAAATTTGCGACGCCAATATGGCGCGCCTTGCCTTCGCGCTTCGCTTTCGCCAGCGCGCCCATGGTTTCCGAGAGTGGGGTGCCGTCGATGGCGGGCCAGTGCACGAACAGCAGGTCCACGTAATCCGTCTGCAGGCGCTCGAGGCTTTCTTCCACGGATTTCGCGAAGTCTGCGGCTCGCAGGTACTCGTGCGACACCTTGGTAACGAGGAAGATGTCCTTGCGCGGGACGCCGGACGCCTTCATCCCATCGCCGACGCCTTGCTCGGTGCCGTACTTCCACGCCGTGTCGATGTGGCGATAGCCGACTTTCAGCGCGTTCGCGACGATCTCACCGCAATTGCCGAGCTGCGACGTGCCGAAGCCGATGACCGGGATTTGGGCGCCATGGGAGGAGAGGGAAGGAATGGAAGTCATTGTTAGCGCTCGAGGTGGACGAATGAAGGCAGGACGAGTCGAATCACGACTCACGAATCACGATTCACGCTTCTCTCACTTGACTACCGTCCACGGCTTCGCCTTGTCGAGCGCGTACTTCCTCACCGCCCTCTCGTCGAAGTTGAAACCCAGTCCCGGCTTCTGGTGCAGGATGAGATCGCCGTTCTTGACCTGCAACTGGTTGTCCACCAGCCGCCGGAAGTTGAGCACCTGGTCGTCGAGAAAGAACTCCACGTAGCGCGCATTGGGGGTGGCGGCCACCAGCGGCGCATGCACGTCGTGGAACCAGTGCGGGCAGACGGTGACGCCGTAGCCCGCCGCCAGCGCGGCGATGCGCTTCCATTCCGTGATGCCGCCGCACACGCAGGCATCCGTCTGGATGATCTCCGCGCCGCGCTTGTCGAGCAGCTCCTTGTGGTACCAGCGGCCGTAGGCGATCTCGCCGGTCGCCACGACGATCGGTGTGAGTTCCGCGAGCCGGGCGTGCAAATCGATCTCGTCCGGGCCGAACGGCTCCTCGATCCAGTATGGGTCATAGGGTTCGTAACGCTTCATGTAGGTAAGCGCCGTCGGCACATCGCTCCACGCGTTGTTGGCGTCGAGCATCAGGTGAATGTCCGGCCCGATCGCCTCGCGCGCGGCGCGGATCCGCACTTCCTCTTCCTTGGGGGAGAGGCGACCCACCTTCATCTTCACCGCCTTGAAGCCGGTCTTCACGTACGCCGCCATTTCCTGGCCCAGCATCTTCGGGGTCTTGCCGGCGAGATAGTAGCCGCCGCTCGCGTAGGCCGGCACCCGATCGGTCACGTTCGCGCCGAGGTAGAGATGCAGCGGCAGTTTCGCGCTGCGCGCGTTGAGGTCCCACAGCGCAGTGTCGAGGATGGAGATGCCGCGCATTATGCTGCCGGCGCGGCCTTGCAGCAGCGATTCCGAATACATGTCCTGCCACAGGCCCTCGACGCGCAGCGATTCCTGCCCGATCAGCTTTTTTGCGAGCAGTTCTTCGACCGCAACCCTGGCGATGTTCCCGCCCGCGCTGCCGACGTAGCAGAAGCCGATGCCCTCGACGCCCTGCGTCGAGCGCACCTTGACCAGGCAGTAGTCGCGCGCGGACACCGTGCGCGTGGCGAATGAAGTGACGGTGTCGAGCGCCACGCGCGCGATGCAGACGGAGACGGATTGAATCCTGGGCATGATGGTCGTTCTCTGAGTGGACCGGCTGGCGCTTAGTATAACGGCGTATCCAATCAGAACGGCAGCGTCGCTTCCAGCCCGGATTCCTTCGCGATGCGCCGCAGGTCGGCGAGAGTGTCGTCCGGAAACAGGATGCCTTCCTTGCGGTTGCGGGCATTATTGCCCGCCTCGATCTCGCCGGGGTAGAACACTTCATCGAATCCCTTGGCGGTCGGTACCGCCTTGATCTCGGAGATGAACTGCTCCATGCGTTCGTTGAACTCGGCCAGCGGCTGGAACGCCGTGACGTTCATCGCAACCATCAGGTGGCCGCAGTTGCTCTTCTCCGCGATTTTGTACGGGCTGTGCACCGCGGACAGGAAGCCGCTGCCGGTGAGCACACCGGATAGCACGTCCACCATCGCCGCAATCGCATAGCCCTTATGTTCCGCCATCGGCAGGATGATGCCGTCGATGGCTTCCTGCGGATCGGTGGTCGGCTCGCCCGCCGAGTTGATGGCCCAGCCGAGCGGGATCGGCAAGCGCTTGTTGCGCGCGAGGTAGATCTTGCCGCGGGCGACGCCGGTGTTGGCCATGTCCACCACGAATGGAGCCCGGCGCCCAGCGGGCGCGGCGACGGACCACGGGTTGGTGCCGATGATCTTCTTGCGGCCGCCCCACGGCGCCATCGCCGGGCCGCCGTTGCTGGTGAGCAGCATGACGCAGCCTTCGCGCGCGCCCATCAGCGTGTAGTACATGCAGGTGCCAAAGTGGTTGGAGTTGCGCACGCCGACGACTCCGATGCCGTGCGCCCTGGCGCGCTTGACGGCCTCGCGCGTGGCGAGGGCGGTGAGCACGTGGCCCACTCCGTCGTGGCCGTCGATCACCGCCACCGCGCCCGCGTCCACCGCGAACTCGGGTTTCGTCACCGGGTTCATGACGCCATTAAATATTCGGTCGCGGTACCAGCCGAGGCGCAGCACTCCGTGTGACTGGTGCCCCCACAGGTCGGCCTGCACGAGCGTGTCGGCGACGAGGCGCGCATCCGCCTCGGGCATGCCGGCGCCAGCGTAGACGGCGGCGGCGAATTCGGTCAGGCGCACGGCATCGACGCGGGGGGCGGCAGTCATGGGGCGGTCCTGTCAAAAACGGCAGGATATATCAGGCTTGCAATATAATGGGTCTCTCGTGATGGCAATAAGACCCACAAGGAGGAAGGCCCCATGAATTCGCTCTTGAAAATGACCGCTGCTGCGTCGCTTTGCGCCGGGCTCGTAGCCACTGGCCCTGCGCACGGGCAGCAGTATCCCGTCAAGCCGGTGCGGGTGATCGTGCCGTTCGCCCCCGGCGGCGGCAGCGACATTACTGCGCGGGTGTTTTCGAATAAGCTTTCCGAATACTTCGGCCAGCAGTTCGTCGTGGACAACCGCGGTGGCGCTGCCGGCCTGATCGGCATGGAACTGACGGCCCGGGCCCCGGCCGACGGCTACGCCATCATGATGATGTCGGCGAGCTTCTCGGCGACGTCCGCCGTGCAGAGGCCCGCGTTCGATCCGATCAACAGCATCGTGGCCGTAGCCGAATTCGGCTACACGCCGTTCGTCCTGACCATACACCCGTCGCTGCCGGCGAAGACGACCAAGGAGCTGATCGCACTCGCGCGCACGACGAAAGGCGGCTTGAGCTATGCCGGGACCGGGACCGGCGGTGCCACGCACCTTGCCACCGAGCTCTTCTCGAGCATGGCGAAGATCAAGATGGTCGCCATTCAGTACAAGAGCACCGGTGCCGCCATGGCCGATCTGCTGTCGGGGCAGGTGCCGGTGATCGTGGGCAGTCTCCTGCCAGTCACACCGCATCTCTCTAGCGGCAGGCTCAGGGGCCTCGCGGTGACTACGGCCAAGCGCTGGCACACGCTGCCCAATCTTCCCACCGTGGCCGAGACGGTTCCGGGATATGAAGTCGTGCTCTGGTTCGGGACGATGGCGCCGCGCGGAACGCCGCAGCCTGTCATCGAGAGGCTCAATGCAGCCATCAACAAGGCGCTGGGGGACCCGGCCGTGAAGAAGAATCTCGAAGGCGACGGCATGCTTCCCAGCGGCGGCACACCGCAGCAGTTCGGCGAGCGTATCCGAAAGGACTACGACCGCTGGCTGAGGGTCGTCAAGGAATCCGGCCTCAAGCCCGAGTCGCAATAAGTTGACCCGCCCCAGCGAACCTCTCTAAACTGCGCTCTCCTACCAGCAGTCCATTGCAGGAGGGGAACATGGTTAAATTCTTAGTGGGCCTGATCACGTGCGCAGCCACGGCGCTGCCTGCCGTTGCGCAGCAGATGGTCAACATCTTTATCGCTACTGGACCGACCTCCGGCGTCTACTACCCGATGGGCGGGGGCATGGCCGATATCCTGACCAAGTACGTGCCGGGGCTCAACGCCACCGCTGGCACCACCGCCGGGTCGATCGCCAACCTGCAGCTTATGATGTCGGGCAATGCCCAGGTCGCGCTGTCCATGGCCGATGCGAGCTGGGACGCCTACAAGGGGCAGGAGAAGTTCCAGGACAAACCGGTCCCGGTGCGCGCGCTGATGGTGCTGTATCCGAACCGCGTGCACGTGGTGACGGTGGAAAGTACCGGCATCAACAAATTCGCCGACCTGAAAGGCAGGCGTGTTTCCACCGGCGCTGTCAACAGCGCGACCGAGGTGATGGCGGCGCGGCTGCTCGAGGCCTACGGCATGAGCGTCAAGGACATCATCCGGGAGCGTCTCGATCCGGGCAAGTCGGGCGACGCGATCAAGGACAGGAAGCTCGACGCGTACTTCTGGGTCGGCGGCGTGCCTACGTCCGCGGTGACCGATCTCGCCGCGACGCCGGGCATGAAGATCAAGCTGATCGACCATTCCGAAGCGCTCGAGGCCATGGTCAACAAGTACGGACCGCTGTATGTAAAGGACGTGATCCCCGCGAAGTCCTACCCCGGCCAGGAGACGAACAACCAGATCGTCACGGTGTGGAACGTGCTCATCGCGCGTGCCGACATCCCCGACCAGTTGGCCTACAACATCGTGAAGACGCTGTTCGACCGCAGGGAGGACATGATCCGGGTCCACAAGGATGCGCAGAACTTTGACTTCAAATACCAGACCAACGCCGCCGCGGTGATCCCCTTCCATCCCGGCGCGGCCAAGTACTTCCGCGAGAAAGGACTCAACGTCAAATAGCCGCAGGGCTGCAGGTGGAGCACCAAAATCCAGCGCGCAATAAGCGCTGGATTTTTTGTTTCAGGGCGTGTCATTGATAGCGGGGGGAGCGGGCATGGGCGAAAACGGCGGGCGGCCGCGGAACCAGCCGGGGCAGGATGAAGCGGCGATCACCGAAGAAGCGCTGAAGAAGGCCGAGGAATACATCGAGGAAGAAGAAGGCGCGACCAACCGGCTCGGGGGTTCCCTCGGAACTTTCGTAGTGGCGGTCGCCGTCATCATGTCGTTGTTTCACCTCTACGCCGCCGTGACCATCATGCCGACCCATGTGTTGCGGGGAATACACGTGGCGTTCGTGCTGTTCCTGGTGTTCCTGCTGTTCCCGATCGCGAAGCGATTGCGCAACCGCGTCTATTGGTGGGACTGGATCAATTCCGCGCTGGCGCTCGCGGTGATGGGCTACATGTTGTTCGGTGGCGACGATTTCCTCGAGCGCAGCACCGCGCCGACGATGCTCGACCAGATCGCGGGCGTGCTGCTGATCGTGCTGGTGCTCGAAGCGGTACGCCGCTGTTCGGGCTGGATCATGCCGTTCATCGTGGTGTTGTTCCTGGTCTACGCCTTCGTCGGCGCACACCTGCCGCCGCCGTGGACGCACCACGGCATGGACGTCGGCCGCGTCGTGGGGCATATGTACATGACGCTCGAAGGCATCTTCGGCGTTCCGGTAGACGTATCCTCCTCGCTTATCATCATGTTCACGATCTACGGCGCGTTCCTGCAGTACTCGGGCGCCGGCAAGTTCTTCATTGACTTCTCGTTCGCGGCGATGGGCGGCAGGCCGGCCGGGGCGGGGCGCACCATCGTGCTCGCGTCGTTCCTGCTCGGCGGGCCCTCGGGCAGCGGAGTGGCGACGACCGTGACGCTGGGATCCGTCGCCTATCCATTGCTGGTCAAGGCGGGCTACGGCAAGGATGCTGCGGGCGGACTGCTCGCCGCCGGCGGGCTGGGAGCGATCATCTCGCCGCCGGTGCTGGGCGCCGCGGCATTCCTCATCGCCGAGTTCCTCAAGATCTCGTACCTCGACGTGATCCTGATGGCGACAATCCCGACGCTGCTGTATTACTTCGCCCTGTTCCTGATGGTCGAGATCGACGCGCGCAAGTTCGGCATGAAGCGCGTCGATATCGCCGCCGCCGACACCATGTGGAACCTGACCAAGCAGTTCGGCTTCCACTTCCTGTCGCTGGTCGCGATCATCGTCTTCATGCTGTTGGGCTTCTCGCCGATTCTCTCGGTGTTCTGGGCGACGGTGGTGGCGCTGGTCATGAGCTTCCTGCATCCCGCGTGCGCGCTGATTCCCTACGATGTGTTCCGCGGCAAGGGGCCCATCGTCAGGCAGTTGTGGGAGTCGGGCTTCATTAAGGCGCTCGAAGGCGGCTCGGTCGGTGTGCTCAACGTCGCCGCGACCTGCGCCGCGGCGGGCATCATCGTGGGCGTGGTGACGCTGACCGGCCTCGGACTCAAGTTCAGCTCGATCATGCTGCAGTACGCGGACTCCGGCAGCCGCGGCATCATGGATCTGCTCACTGCGATGAGTGTCGCTCCGACCCCCGCGCTGCTGCACGACGTCAAGCTGCTGCTGACCGCGATCTTCACCTCGCTCATCGTGTGGGTCGTCGGCCTCGCGGTGCCGGTCACTGCCTCGTACATCATCTGCGCGGTGATCGCGGCGCCGGCGTTGATCCAGCTCGGCGTTGCCGATTTCGCGGCGCACATGTTCATCTTCTATTACGCGGTGCTGTCGGAAGTGTCACCGCCCACCGCGCTCTCGCCGTTCGCGGCGGCCGCCATCACCGGCGGTGATCCCTACAAGACGACGCTGCAGTCGTGGAAATACACGATGCCGGCGTTCCTGGTGCCGTTCGTGTTCGTGCTCGACCCGGCGGGGCTGGGGTTGCTGCTGATGGGCTCGTTCAAGAAGCTCGCGAGCGCGCCGTGGCTCGACCTCGCGACCGTCAGCATCACCGCGATGATCGGCATCGCGGCGCTCGCGGGCGGCGTTCAGGGATGGCTGTTCAAGAAGACGACGAGCCTGGAACGCTGGCTCCTGATCATCGCCGGTCTCGCGCTGGTTTACCCGAAGGCCCTGCTCGACTATATTGGCGTTGCGCTGATCATCATTGCAATCGTTCTGCAGAAGCTGCGCCGTGCCGAACCCCCTCCCGCAACTGGATAGCTACAGTGCCCGGCTGGCGACACCGTTTGCCGTGCTCGGCATCTGCACGGCGGGCGAATCTCTGACCGATATCGAGTACCTGCCCAAAGGTGCCGCCACGCTCGCGCCGCTCACCCGCTTCGCCGGGCGCGTTTGCCGGCAGATCGAGCGTTATCTCGACGACCCCGAGTTCCGATTCGATCTGCCGTTCGAGTATCGTGGCACCGAGTTTCAATGCCGGGTGTGGCGCGCGATCCACGCCATTCCGAGCGGCCGCACGCTCCGGTACGTGGACATCGCGCGACGGTTGCGCACCGCGCCGCGCCCGGTCGGCGGCGCCTGCGGTGCGAACCGCATTCCGATCATCATCCCCTGCCACCGCGTGGTGGGGAGCGACGGTATCGGCGGTTTCATGCACGCAAAAGGTGGCTTCCCGCTCGAGACCAAGCGCTGGCTCTTGAAGCACGAAGGCGTGACATGGTGAAGCGTGACGCGATGGAGCGTGACAGGTCACTGGAGTTGGCGGTTGGCAGCCGTCAGTTTTCAGCCGTCAGCGGTCGGCGGTCAGCCGTCAGTAAGCAGCAACTGCAAACTGTCAACTGCAAACTGCCAACTGATTGCTGCAAACTGCCCACTGCAAACTGCAAACTTCGGGCGTCGAATCACGAATCACGCCTTCTACGTTGGCGAACATCGATGGCTTTGTTGATTCGCGATGGGGATTGAAAAGGCCTCCGGTCTCATTGATGAATTCTGCGACGCGCTGTGGCTCGAGGACGGGCTCGCGCGCAACACGCTCGAAGCCTACCGCAGCGATCTGAGTCATTTCGCCGCATGGCTGGAAGCCCAGCACCGCAAGAAGCTCATCGAAGGCGATGTTGCCGATATTCAGGCCTATCTCGGTCACTTGTTCAGAAAGAAGACGCGCGCATCGAGCGCCGCGCGCCTGCTGTCCAGCCTGAAGCGCTTCTACCGCTATTGCCTGCGGCAGGGCCGCATCAAGGCCGACCCTACGTTGAGGATCGATTCGCCCAAGCTGCCGCGGGGGCTGCCGAAGAGCCTGACCGAGGAGGACGTCGAGAACCTGCTCGCCGCGCCGCGCGCGGAAAAGGCGCTCGGGCTGCGCGACAGGGCGATGCTGGAGACGCTCTACGCGAGCGGCTTGCGCGTCTCGGAGCTGGTAGCGTTGAAGCTCCGCCAGGTGAGCCAGGACATGGGCGTGGTGCGGGTGGTCGGCAAAGGCTCCAAGGAGCGGCTGGTGCCGCTGGGCGAGGAGGCGATCGCGTGGATCCGGCAGTACCTCAAGGAAGCGCGGCCTGATCTGCTCGGCGGCCGCGCAGCCGACGATCTATTCGTCACCGCGCGCGGGAGCGCCATGACGCGCCAGATGTTCTGGCACCTGCTGCGTCGCTACGCCGCGCAGGCGGGCCTGAAAAAGCCGATCTCGCCGCACACGCTGCGCCACGCTTTCGCCACGCATCTCTTGAACCACGGCGCCGACCTGCGCGTGGTGCAGCTCCTGCTCGGCCACTCGGACATCTCCACCACCCAGATCTACACGCACGTCGCGCGGGAGCGCCTGAAGCAGCTGCATGCCAAGCATCACCCTAGAGGGTAGAAGACGGGAAAGCGGGAGCGCGGGAGGGCGGGAGAGGGAAACGACTTGTCGCTCTCGCGATCTCCCGATTTCCCGATCTCACGTCTTCGTGCCTCTCTCGATGGTAATGCCGACCCGCTTCACGTCCTTTTCCACTGCGAGCTTGCTGACGCTGACCTTGACCCACGGCGCCTTGAACTCCGTCATCACCAGCTGGGCGAGGTGCTCGGCGAGCCGCTCGACCAGCAGGAAGCGGTCCTGCTTGAGCGATGCCTGGATGCGCTCGATCACCT
>JBGQGU010000008.1:0-18009 GCA_041497655.1 Gammaproteobacteria bacterium | reverse complement strand
GTCGGTCACCATGTCGGAAAGCCCGTCGGAGCATAGCAGGTACACATCGCCCGGCTGGACGGAGTAGGTATGGACCTCCGTCTCCACCTCCGGGTCGATGCCGACGGCGCGCGTGACCAGGTTCTTGTTCTGCGAATGCCGCGCCTGCTCTTTGGTAATCATGCCGCTATCTATCTGTTCCTGCAACAAAGAATGGTCGCGCGTGATCTGCTCCAGCGCGCCGCCGCGCAGTCGGTAGAGGCGCGAGTCGCCGATGTGCCCGACCGATATCTGGTTATCGTGCCACAGCGCCACCACCAGCGTCGTGCCCATGCCGGAATACTGGGGCTGGCTTTGCGACGCCTGATAGATGGCGGTGTTGGCGCGGTTCGTGTGCGCCTCGATCAGTTCCTCGGCGTCCTGACCGTTGAGCTCCTCGGGCTCCTTCTTCGAAAGCGCCTTCTTCATTTCTGTCTTGATCAGCTCGACCGCGATGCCGCTGGCGACTTCCCCGGCGTTGTAGCCGCCCATCCCGTCGGCGAGCACCGCCAGCCCGATCTCCGCGTCGGCGGCGATGCTGTCCTCGTTGTGCGACCTCACCATCCCGGGGTGGGTGGCGATCGCGACCTCCAGCACGGAGCTGAGATTGATCATCGCGCGCTCAGCCTATGGAGCCTGCCGCCGGCGCATGCTGGGCCGCCTGCTGGGCCGCATGCTGGGCCGCCTGCCGCGCCCCGGGCAGGCTTTGCAGGCACAGGTGCAGCGCCCTCGCCATCTGCTCGCCATTCTGGTAACGATGATCCGGGTCCTTGGCAAGGGCCTTGTTGACGATCGCGGCGACGCACGCCGGCAGCTGCGCGTTGTGGGTGCGGATATCCGCGTGCGGCTCGTTGGCGATCTTGAACATGAGCTGGGCCATCGACTCGCCCTCGAACGGCAGGCGCCCGCAGGCGAGCTGGTAGAACGTAACACCGAGCGAGAACAGGTCCGAGCGACCCTCGATCTTCTTGCCGGCCAGCTGCTCGGGGGACATGTAGGAAGGGGTGCCCAAAACCATGCCGGTCTTGGTCTTGGAGGAGTCGGTGATGCGCGCAATGCCGAAGTCGGTGACCTTGACGCTGTCGGACGCCGGCTCGTACATGATGTTGGCGGGCTTGACGTCGCGGTGCACGACGTTGTTCTTGTGGGCGTAGGCGAGCGCCTCGGCCACGCGGGCGGTGATCGACAGCGCCTTGTCGAGCGGCAGCAGCTTGTCGGGCTTGTTGTACGGAGTCAGGTCCCTGCCCTTGAGGAATTCCATCGCGATAAAGGCGAGATCGTGCTCTTCGCCCGCATCGTAGATGGTCACGATATTGGGATGGGTCAGGCGCCCCGCGGTTTCGGCCTCGCGGAAAAAACGTTCCTTCACGTCCTTCAACTCATCGGGCTCGAACGCCTGCGACAACGCCATGGTCTTGATCGCCACCACGCGCCCGATCTTGGGGTCCTTGCCCTGATAGACGACCCCCATCGCGCCCTTGCCGAGCTCCTTCTCCACCTCGTAGCGGCCGAGCATGGGCTTTTCCACGCCCCCGCCGGGCAGGAGCACCGTGCCGCCGGGGTGCCCGCCGCCCGCCCCCAGCATGACCGTCTCCGACATCGCCTTGGCGCGTTTGAGACGGCTCTCCAGGTCGCGGAACTTGAGGTTGTAGTCCGCCATGTAGCGGAAAACCGACTCCGCCTTGTTGAACTGGCGCTTGCGCTCGAAATCGAGCGCGAGGTTGTAGAGCAGGTCCATCGCGCCGTCGTCGATCTGCAGCTTCCTGAAGCAGTCGAACGCGGTGTCGAGCTGCCCCTGGCCCTGGTAGGCGAGCCCGAGCATGCGGTTGTTCTGGGCGGACTCGATGTCGAGCTTCTCCTTGCCACGCTCGGTGACGAGAAAGCGCTTGGTGATGAGCGCCGCGTAGCCGACCGCGAGGAGAGCGAGCGCCGCCATCAGTTGCAGCCACATCAACTGGGTCACCATCAGCGCGAAGTGCGCGGCGATGAGCGCGATGCCGAGAGCAAGGCTCAGCAGTCCGGCAACCGCCGCCCTGAGGCGCGGCAGCAGCACGATGAGGTAGAGCGCGACCATGAGATACACGGCCTTCTCGACCCCGAAGCCCCACGAGGGCGTCACGAAGAAATGCTCCCCGAGTATGCTCGAGACGGTGTGCGCGAGGGTAAGCACCGGTGCGGTCGCCGGCGAAATGGGCGTTACCTGGGTAGTACCGAGGCCGGCCGCGGTGGCGCCGATCAGCACGATCTTGTCCTGGTACTTCGCTGCGGGAATCTTGCCGCTGTAAACGTCGAAGAACGAGTCGACCGGAAACGCCGGCCGGTTGTCGCGGTCGGCGTAGAAGAAGGTGTGCATGCGTAGCTCGACGTCGGTCTTGATGGTGAGCCGCCCGAGCTGCACCGCCTCGCCCAGCCGCGGCTGGATGTCCGCAATCTGGAGGTTGAGGCTCTTCGCCGCGGCCATCAGCGCCAGCGACGGAAAATACTTGTCGTAGTGGCGGATGAGCAGCGGCTCGGCGCGCACCGCGCCGTCCACGTCGTTGCTGGCATTGAGATGGCCAATCGCGAGCGCCGTGACGCCCAGCTCCGGGATCGGGTAGATCGGCTCGATCCCCGGCAGCGTCAGCTGATCGCTCCCCGCCAGCTTCAAGGCCAGGCTGTTCTTCAGCACGTAATCGGGCAGCGGCTTTTTCGGGTCGGGCGCGCCTTGCGGCTCAGCCAGCGCCTGGAACACCATCGGCAGCAGCACGTTGCCCGAGCGCGCGAAGCTTGCGGCGAGCTTGCGGTCAGTATTGAGCGCCTGCTCGGCGTCGGCCAGCAGCTCGCCGACCTGCGTCAGCCCGGGCGGCGCAGTCGGCCCTTGCGGGATGTTCCCGTAGAGTTCGAGCAGCTTCCCGATGTAGGCGAGCCCGGCGTCGAGCTGGGGCTCGAAAAAGAACGTGCTGTTGACGATGACCTTGGCCTTGCCGCCGGCGAGGACATCGACCATCCTGGCGTGCACCTCGCGCGACCATGGCCAGCGCCCGATGTTGGCGATGCTCGCGTCGTCTATGGCGATGACGACCACCCGGTCCGACGGGGCGCGCGACGTCGCCTGCACGCCCAAGTCGTAGGCCTTGCGTTCCAGGCTCTGGATCAGGTCGCGTCCCGACAAGGCCAGAAGGACCAGCGCTACCACGACCCCCAGAAACCAATCGGTTCGCCAAAAATCGAGTTTTCTCATCCCTATTCCTGCATTTTCTTATTGTTATCTAGCGGGTTATCGTCGCCTACTCATGCATTCTACGATATTCGCGGAACAAGAGCGGTTTTTTCCGCGAGCAGGCGCCGGAACCTCTCATGGATACAGGAGATTACAGAACAGGCCGGCCCGTGTACTCGCCGGCCCGACAGGAACGTGCCAGAGCGGCTAGTTACCGAGCGGAGTACCTGAGGTGAGTCCCGCGGCGCGCGCGAAATCGCCGCCGGAGAGCTTCTTGCCGTCTTCCCCCCGTGCGCGCAGCACTTCGATCGTGCCGCCCTGTGCGGTGACCTTGAAGCTCGCCGGAGTGACGTCGGACACCTCACCGATCTTGCCCACGACGTCGGCGTAGCGCCGGGCGACGCGCTTGCGCGCGTCGAAGATCTGCAGCTTCTTGCCGTTCAACGTCGTCCACGCGCCCGGCGCAGGGTTGGAGCCGCGGATCAGGTTGTAGACGAAATCCACGTGGCTCGCCCAGTTGATGCGCGCCTCGCCCTCGCGGAACCACCCTTCGTAGCTCGCCCGGGACTCATCCTGCAGCGTTTCCCGGTGCTTGCCGGCGTGCACCAGGTCGGCTGCTTCGAGCATCGCCTTGATGCCCGTCGGGAACAGCTTGTTGAAGTAGAGATCGCCGAGCGTCTCGTCCGGGCCGATTTCGAATTCCCTCTGCAGCACGATGGGACCCTCGTCCAGTCCCTCCGTGGGGCGGAAGATGGTGAGCCCGGTGCGGGTGTCGCCCCGCACGATCGGCCAGTTGATCGAGGATGGGCCGCGGTATTTCGGCAGGAGTGACGGATGGTACTGGATCGTGCCGAGGCGCGGGATCTTCGTGAGGCTGTCGGGCGCGAACTGCAGCACGTAGGCCATGATGCCGAGATCGGCCTGGAGGCCCTTCAGGGCGTCGTGCGCTTGCGGCTCGCGCAGCGATTTGAACTGGAACACCTTGAGCCCCTTCTCCAGCGCGGCAGCCCGGAGGGGGTCGGCCTTGGCGCCGGGTTTTTCCGGCGCGCAGAATACGCCAGCGACTTCATCCCCTCGCGCAAGAAACGCGTCCAGGACCGCCTTGCCGAAATCTTGTTGACCGATGATCGCTATCTTCATAAAGCGTGATTCGTGATTTGTGATTCGTGATTCGTGCAGCGCCAGTAAACGGGCCGTGAGGGAGTCGAATCACGACTCACGATTCACGACCCACGCCGTTGGGCCGCTACGCGGCCTTCTTGGGTGGCGCCGAGAACGCCCCCGCACTCTTCAGCTGTGCGATCCTTTCCTCGCTGTAGCCGAGCACCTCTTTCAGGATTTCCCCAGTGTGCTCGCCGAGCAACGGCGAGCGCTCGATGCGTGGGGGCGAATCCGAGAGCTTGATCGGCATGCCCACGTTCCACCACTTGCCGCGCTGCGGGTGATCAAGCTCGACCCACATGTCGCGCCCGCGCACGTGCTCGTCGTTCGCGAGGTCCTCGGTGCCCATCACCGGCCCGCACGGCACTTCGAGCGGATTGAGAATCGCCATCAGCTCCCGCTTGGTGTACTTCAGCGCGAACTCGCCGATGATCTCCCACATCTCATTCTGGTTCTTGCGCCGATCCGCGATCTTGGCAAACTTCTGATCGGTCGCAAGACCCGGCATGCCGATTTCAGACCCGATGCGGTTGGCGAGCGCGTCCCACACCGCTTCCTGGATGACGATGTAGAGGAAATCGTTCGGCCCGCCGGGCTTGCAGCGAATCGCGTTGCCGAGCTGTCCGCCGCCCGAGTCGTTGCCGCCGCGCGGCACGTCGCCCATGCCCATGTGCGTTGGCACCGAGAACTCGGAGAGGCCGCCGCGCGTCAGGCGCTGGTGGTCTCGGAACTTGACCCGGCACAGGTTCATGATTCCGTCCATCATCGCCACCTCGACATACTGGCCGATGCCGGTGCGGTCGCGCTGGCGCAACGCCGCGAGCAGGCCGATTGCCAGGTGCAGACCCGTGCCGCTGTCCCCGATCTGGGCGCCGGTGACGAACGGCGGGCCATCCGGCACCCCGGTCGTGCTCATCGCGCCGCCCATCGCCTGCGCCACGTTTTCGTAGGCCTTGAATTGAGCGTACGGGCCGGTGGAGCCGAAGCCCTTGATCGAGCCCATGACAATGCGCGGATTGATCTCGTGGATCTTCTCCCACGGAAAGCCGAAGCGCTCGAGCACGCCAGGCCCGAAGTTCTCCATCACGATGTCGCACTTTTTCAGCAGTTCGACGAACACCTGCTTGCCCTCGGCGCTCTTCATATTGACCGTGATCGAGCGCTTGTTGCAGTTGAGCATGGTGAAGTACAGGCTGTCCGCGTTCGGCACGTCGCGCAGCTGGCCGCGCGTCGCGTCGCCAGCCGGATTCTCGAACTTGATGACGTCGGCGCCCATCCAGGCGAGCAGCTGCGAGCAGGTCGGGCCCGCCTGCACGTGCGACATGTCGAGGATGCGTACTCCCTTGAGTGCTTCCATTCTGATCTCCAAAAATTCTGCGGCAGATGAAAGGCTACCTGCCCTTGCTCAACGGCTTGACTTATTTCTTTTTTGCGCTCGGATTCAGGCTCGTGATGCGACCGCTTTCGGTGCCGGCGGTTTCATCGATGACGGCATTGATGAGCGTGGGCTTGCGCGAGCGGATGGCTTCTTCCATTGCCTTGCGCAACTCGGCCGGGGTCGTGGCGTGCACGCCCACGCCACCGAAGGCCTCCATCAGCTTGTCATAGCGTGCACCCTTGACGAACACGGTGGGCGCCACATCGGGGCCGCCGGTCGGATTGACGTCGGTGCCGCGGTAGACGCCGTTGTTGTTGAAGATCACCACGCAGACCGGCAGGTTGTAGCGGCAGATGGTCTCGACTTCCATGCCGGAGAAGCCGAAGGCGCTGTCGCCCTCGATCGCGATCACCGGCTGGCCGCTGACCACGGCGGCCGCGACGGCAAAGCCCATGCCGATGCCCATCACGCCCCAGGTGCCGACGTCCAGACGCTTGCGCGGCTTGTACATGTCGACGATGCTGCGGGTGAAGTCCAGCGCGTTGGCGCCTTCGTTGACCAGGATGGCGTCCGGGTTGGCCTTGATGATCTCGCGCACCACGTTCAGCGCGCTGTGAAAATTCATCGGCGTCGGATCCTTGGCCAGGGTCTCGGCCATCTTGGCGAGGTTCTTGTTCTTGCGCTCGGCGATGGCGCGTAGCCAGTCAGCCGGCGGCTTGGTCCAGCTGGAGCCGATGCCGGCGAGCAGCGCGGACACGCAGGAACCGATGTCGCCGACCAGCGGGGCGTCGATACGGACGTTGCTGTCCATCTCCTGCGGCGAGATGTCGATCTGGATGAACTTCTGGCCGCCCCACGCCTTATGGTCCTTGCCGCCCCAGGTCTTGCCCTTGCCATGCGAGAGCAGCCAGTTCAGGCGGGCGCCGACCAACATCACTACGTCAGCCTCGGCCAGCACGTAGGAGCGGGCGGCAGCAGCGCACTGTTCGTGCATGTCAGGCAGCAGGCCCTTGGCCATGGACATGGGCAGGTAGGGGATGCCGGTCTTCTCGACCAGGGCGCGGATGTCCGCGTCGGCCTGGGCGTAGGCGGCACCCTTGCCCAGCAGGATGAGCGGACGCTTGGCGCTCCTGAGCAGTTCGAGGGCGCGCTGCACGGCGTCCTGGGCCGGGATCTGGCGCGGCACCGGATCGACCACCTTGATCAGCGATTTCTTGCCGGCTTCCGCGTCCATGGTCTGAGCGAACAGCTTGGCCGGCAGGTCGAGGTAGACGCCGCCCGGGCGGCCGGAGACGGCGGCGCGGATGGCGCGCGCGATGCCCACACCGATGTCCTCGGCGTGCAGCACGCGGAAGGCGGCCTTGCACAGCGGTTTGGCGATGGCCAACTGGTCCATCTCTTCGTAGTCACCCTGCTGGAGGTCGACGATCTCGCGCTCGCTGGAGCCGCTGATGAGGATCATCGGGAAGCAATTGGTGGTGGCATTGGCCAGTGCGGTCAGGCCGTTGAGGAAGCCGGGGGCGGACACCGTCAGGCAGATACCGGGCTTTTGCGTCATGAAGCCGGCGATGGCGGCGGCGTTGCCGGCGTTCTGCTCATGGCGGAACGAAATCACGCGTATGCCTGCGGCCTGTGCCATGCGGGTGAAGTCGGTAATCGGGATACCGGGCAGACCGAAGATCGTGTCGACGCCGTTGAGTTTGAGGGCATCGATGACCAGGTGAAAGCCGTCGGTCACTTCCTGTATAAGCTGCACGTCGGCAGCTGTTGAAGCGACCGGGTTCTCGACGATTCCCATGAGTGTCTCCTTGGCGTAGGTTTTCCGTTAACTGTCTGAAGGGGCATTAAATATAGGCGCCCGCGGCGGGCCTGGCATTGACCTCGGTCAAGAACTTGCCGTTATACTCGGCCTGTTCGCCGTGCTTGCTTGTCGCACCGTAGCGAACCCACTCATGCCCACCCTCGACCGCCATCCGGAAGCGAAGATTGTCCGCCTGCAGTTGCGGCAAAACCTCGTCTTGAAGCGCCTCGAGTCCGCACAATGGCGGGAACTCGAGCCGCAGCTCGAGGTGATCGACTATCCCAAGGGCGACCGGCTCGAGCATCAGGGCGACCGCTCCATGGAGCAATATTTCATCATCGACGGGATACTCAAGCGCGTGGTGTCGAACGCCCGGGGCAAGGAAATGATCCTGCGCTTCGCCGCGGAGAGCGACATCGACACCAGCTACGCCGCGTGGCGCCTGAAGACGCCGATCCCGTACTCGATCCGCGCGGTGACCAAGGTGCGCGTCGCCAAGCTCTCCATGCAGCAGTGGGTGCGATTCCTCGAGCGCCACACCGACATCAAGAACGCTTTCGAATTCGAGATCATGAAGCTCATGAGCGAAGTCATGGCGCACACCATCACGCTGCACCTGCTCGATGCGCCGGGGCGCGTTCAGCGCTTCTTGCGCAAGCACTCCGACCTCGTGGATCGTTTGCCCAAGAAGGAGCTCGCTTCCTATCTCAACCTGTCACCCGAGACGCTTTCGCGGCTCAAACGCCACGGAAAAATTTAGGTTCACGGCGCGGCCATTGCCGCGCCGCGTAACCGGGCGATCCCCCCCGAAATCAGCGGCCAGAACAGCGCGACCAGCGCCAGCCCGGTGAGGCTGCCCACCAGCCAGTTCGAGAAAAAAATCGTGAGGTCGCCCTGCGAGATCAGCATCGACTGCCGGAACGAGCTCTCGGCCGCATCACCCAGCACCAGCGCCAGCACCATCGGCGCGAGCGGGTAGTCGAGCTTCCGGAAGACGTAGCCGACGACCCCGAACACCACCATCATCCAGACATCGAGCATGTTGTTCTTGACGGTGAAGGCGCCGATGGCGCAGATCACCACGATGACCGGCGCGATGATTGGGAATGGGATGCGCAGGATGGCGGCGAACAGCGGCACCGACGTCAGCACGACGATGAGGCCGGCGATGTTGCCGAGGTACATGCTGGCGATCAGCCCCCACACGAAATCCTTCTGTTCCACGAACAGCAGCGGTCCCGGCTGCAGGCCCCAGATCATCAACCCCCCGAGTAGCACCGCCGCCGTCGGCGAGCCCGGAATGCCGAGCGTGATCATGGGCAGCAGGGCGGACGTGCCGGCGGCGTGCGCCGCCGTCTCGGGCGCGACCACGCCTTCGAGCTGGCCGGTGCCGAACTTGTCCCCGTTCCGGGACATCTTGCGCGCGACGCCATAGCTCATGAAAGAGGCGGGCGTCGCGCCGCCCGGGATGATGCCCATCCAGCAGCCGATGATGCAGCTGCGGATCGATGTCGCCCAGTAGCGCGGCAGTTTCTTCCAGGTTTCCAGCACGATCTTCGGATTGATCTTGGCGCTGTGGCCGGAGAACGACAGCCCTTCCTCCATGGAAAGCAGAATCTCGCCGATGCCGAACAGCCCGATCACCGCGACCAGGAAGTGAAAGCCCGAGAGCAGCTCGGTGAAGCCGAAGGTCAGCCGCAGTTGGCCGGTCACGATGTCTATGCCCACCGCCGCCATGGCGAAACCGAGCATCATCGAGGCGATGATCTTGAACGGATTGCCCTTGCCGGTGCCGACGAAGCTGCAGAACGTCAGCAGGTACACCGAAAAGAACTCCGGCGGTCCGAACTGCAGCGCGAACTTCGCGACCAGCGGCGCGATGAAGGTGAACATCAGGACCGCTACCAGGGCGCCCACAAAGGAGGAGGTGAAGGCGCCGGTCAGTGCTTCTCCCGCGTGTCCCTGCTGCGCCATCGGGTAGCCATCAAACGTGGTCGCCACCGACCATGGCTCGCCGGGAATGTTGAATAGTATCGACGTGATCGCGCCGCCGAACAGCGCGCCCCAGTAAATGCAGGAGAGCATGATGATGGCCGAGGTCGGCGGCATCGTGAAGGTGAGCGGCAGCAGGATCGCCACGCCGTTCGCGCCGCCGAGGCCCGGCAGCACGCCGATGATGACGCCGAGTATGATCCCGACGAACATCAGCCCCAGGTTGAACGGCGTCAGCGCGACCGAGAAGCCGTGAAACAGTGCGTTGATTTCTTCCACTTGCCGCTTCCTCGACCCACCCGGCTCAGAAACCGATCAGGCGTTCCAGCGGCCCCTTGGGCAAGGGGATCTTGAACCAGATCTCGAACAGCACGAACGCGCTGACGCTCACCCCCAGGCCCACGACCGTGCTGCGCAGCCAGCTGTATTGGCCGACAAACTTCATGAACAGCCCGATGAAGAGAGCTGACGGAACGTAGATCCCGATGAGCTGCACCCCCAGCACGTAGGCGGTGGAGGGTAGAAGGATCACCAGCACCTGCTTGAACTGCCCGGCGGTGACGAAAATCCTGCGGTCGGTCTTGAGCTTGACGAGGCTTTGCGCGAACACTACGGCGCCACAAACGCAGATCAGCAGGCCGATATAGAACGGGAAGTATCCGGCTTGTGGGCCATCGGAGCCCCAGCTCGAGCCGAGCCGGTAGCTCTCGTAGCCGACTACGGCGCCGATCATGAAGACCAGCATCGCGACAACCAGGTCAATCACGACGATGCGCGCGCCGGCCTGCGCCGATTGGTGGTTATCCGCCATCTGACGGCTCGCTGCTCCAGCAAATATTCGACAACAGGGCCGACGCCGCGCGCCCCGATTGGGTGAGGACCGGGACGGGTTGGCGGGAACGCCCGCCACCCGTCTTACCGGGCGTTACTTCTTGACCGCCAGGAACCCCGCTTCCTGCATCAGGTCACGATGCAGGGTCTCGGCCTTGGCGACCCACTCCACGTATTCCTTGCCCGTCATGAAGGTCTGGTTGAAGGCGCCGTCCGCCATGAGCTTTTTCCACTCTTCGGTCGCGCGCACCTTCCTGAACAGCTCGACGTAGAAGCTGACCACATCCTGCGATACCCCGGACGGCATGAAGATGCCGCGCAGCATGACGTACTCCATCGGGATGCCGGTTTCCTTGCAGGTCGGGATATCGTTCCACGACATAGTCTCGGTCACCTTGTTCTTGTACGGCATGCGGCTTCCGTCGAACACGCACAGCGGCCGCAGCTTCCCGGCGCGCCATTGCGCCACCGCCTCGATCGGGTTGTTCACCGTGGAGTCCACGTGCTTGCCGACGAGTTGGGTCGCGACCTCGCCGCCGCCCTTGAACGGCACGTAGATAAACTTGGTGCCCGAAGCCTTCTCGATCGCCACCGTGATGATCTGATCTTCCTGCTTGGAGCCAGTGCCCCCCATCTTGAACTTGTTGGGGCCGGCCTTCTTCACCGCGTCGAGGTAGTCCTTGGGCGACGTATAGGAGGTGTCGGCCGGGACCCACAGCACGAAGTTATCGAGCGCCAGCATCGCCACCGGAGTCAGTTCCTTCCAGTTGAAAGGCACGCCCGTGGCAAGGGGGGTGGTAAACATGTTGGAGAGCGTGATGATGATCTTGTGGGCATCGCCCTTCGACGCCTTGACGTCGAGGAAGCCTTCCGCGCCGGCGCCGCCCGATTTGTTGATCGGCACGATCGACTGCTTCATCAGGTTGTGCTTGGCGACCACGCCCTGGGTGAAGCGCGCCATCTGGTCCGCCCCGCCGCCGGTTCCGGCCGGGATGATGAACTCGACCGATTTGGTCGGCTCCCAGGCCGCCACCGGGCCGGCCAGGGTTGCCGCGAGCAGCACCACACTCGCAGTCAAATATCGCTGGATACGCATGAGTTAATCCTCCTATTTATATTGGACAAGTCCTTCTGGCACAGCGCCTACCCCGATCCCAGCATTTTCCATTATGACTGGATAATAATCCGGAAATCCGTCTCGAACACCATTGACCGGCGTCAATTTTTCAGTGGGCGGTCTCCTTGACCCTGGATTGGTGCGCCGCAACAGCGCCGGCTCCGCCGTCACTTCACCAAAAGCACCGGCACCGGCGACAGATGGATCACCTTGGTGGCCACTGACCCCAGCACGAGATTCGACACCGACCCCAGGCCGCGGGTACCCAGGAAGATCTGGTCGCAGCCCTTTTCTCTTGCGTATTGGCAGATGACGTCGGCCTCCGCCCCTACACCAATGTGATGGTGATACTTGATCTTGGCGGCGTCGAGCTTCTGCATCGCGGTCTTGAGCGCCGCCAAGCCTTCTTCGCGGTGGAACTGGGCGATCTTGTCGTGACCGACCACGGAGCTGACTCGACTGCCGTAGGGGATCGGGTGCTGGACGTTGAGAAGGTGGATCTCGACCTCTTCCTTGAGCACGCCCACTTGCCTGATCAAATGGTCTACGGCGCGGTTAGACGGCGCGGACCCGTCTACAGCCACAAGAAACTTAAGCATCAGTTTGTCCCCGATAACACATGGATTCGCCCTGGTCAGCCTGGACCAGAGTGTATTCTCCTCTCAGTGCGGCGCCTTGGTCTCGCTGCCCTCGCCGAGGTCCACGACCGCCTTGCGTCCGGCCTCGCCGCGCGCGGCAAGCCACTTGCCGGCCGCGACGACAATAACTGCGCCGATCAGCCCGGCAGCTGACAGTTCGAGCCTGGCGCCGAGTATCGAAAAAACCTCGAAGTCGATCAGCCAGTGCGCATGGGCCGTGAACCACTCGATCACGACCGGGTCGGTCACCAACATTTCGCCGGCCACGTAGCCGATCAGCGCCGCCCCGACGCTGATGATGATCGGCCAGCGCCCCATGAGTTTCATCAGCATCGTGGCGCCGAAGATCACCAGCGGGATGCTGATCGCAAGGCCCAAGATCAGCAGCACGAAGCTGTCCTTGGCCACCGCCGCCACGGCGATCACGTTGTCGAGGCTCATCACCAGGTCGGCAATGAGTATCGTCTTGATCGCAGCCCACAGATTGCTGCTGGATTCGATGCCGTCATCGCCGCCGTCTTCGGGCACCAGCAGCTTTACCGCGATCCAGAACAGCAGAATACCGCCGATCAACTTGAGCCAGGACAGCCTCAACAATTCCACCGCGACAATGGTGAGAATGATCCGCAGCACCACCGCCGCGCCCGCGCCCCAGATCACCGCCTGCGTCTGCTGGCGCGCGGGCAGCGAGCGCGCCGCGAGCGCGATCACCACCGCGTTGTCCCCCGACAGGATGATGTTGACCCAGATGATGGCCAGCAACCCGGTCCAGAAGGCGGCGGTCTGCAGCTCGTTCAGGAATTCCATCGTTCGCGGTTACTCCTCGCCTTGTCTTTGTTCGTGACCCGGCCCGACGGGAGTCGGCGCGCCGGATTATAACGGATCAGAACAGGCCGACCACCTTGCCGTCATCGGTGAGGTCGATTTTCTCCGCCGACGGCACCTTGGGCAGCCCCGGCATGGTCATGACGTCGCCACACACCATGACGACGAACTCGGCGCCAGCGGCGAGCCGCACTTCGCGGACGTTGATCACGTGGCCCGAGGGCGCCCCGCGCAGCTGCGGATCGGTCGAAAACGAGTACTGGGTTTTCGCGATGCACACCGGATAGCTCCCGTATCCTTCCTCCTGCAATTTCTTGATCTGGGCCCGGATCTTGGCGTCCGCCGTCACGTCCGAGGCGCCGTAAATCCTGGTGGCGATGGTCCTGACCTTGTCCCACAGCGGCATTGCGTCGTCATAGACATACTTGAAGTCCGATGGGACCTTCTCGATGAGATCCACCACCGTGCGCGCGACCTGTTCCGCCCCCTTGCCGCCGTCCGCCCAGTGCGTGGCGAGCAGGACCGGCGCTTCGTGGTGCGCCATCTTGCGCTTGAGCAGCTCGATCTCCGCCGGCGTGTCGAAGTTGAAGCGATTGATCGACACCACGCACGGCAGCCCGTAATGGTTGCGCACGTTGTTGACGTGGCGCTCGAGGTTGGCAATGCCCTTCTCCAACGCCGCCAGGTTTTCCTTGTTGTAGTCGGCACGGTCCACGCCGCCGTGATGCTTGAGCGCGCGGATAGTGGCAACGATCACCACCGCGTCGGGGCGCAATCCGGACTTGCGGCACTTGATGTCTATGAACTTCTCCGCCCCGAGGTCGGCGCCGAAACCGGCCTCGGTCACGCAGTAGTCGGCGAGCTTCAACGCGGTCCGGGTGGCGATCACCGAGTTGCAACCGTGCGCAATGTTGGCGAACGGCCCGCCGTGGATGAACGCCGGGTTGTTTTCCAGCGTCTGCACCAGGTTCGGCGCGAGGGCGTCCTTGAGCAGCACGGTCATCGCGCCGTGCACCTTAAGCTCCCTGGCGCGCACCGGTTTCTGCTCCCGCGTGTAACCGACGACGATGTTGCCGAGCCGGTTCTTGAGGTCCTTGAGCGAAGTGGCGAGGCAGAAGATCGCCATCACCTCGGAGGCCACCACGATGTCGAAACCGTCCTGGCGCGGGAAGCCATTGCCCGGGCCTCCGAGCGAGACCGTGATGTCGCGCAGCGCGCGGTCGTTCATGTCCACCACGCGCTTCCACGTGATGCGCCGCACATCGATGCCAAGCTCGTTGCCGTGGTGGATATGGTTGTCGATCGCCGCCGCGAGCAGGTTGTTGGCAAGACCGATGGCGCTGAAGTCGCCGGTGAAATGCAGATTAATGTCCTCCATCGGCACCACCTGCGCATAGCCGCCGCCCGCCGCGCCGCCCTTCATTCCGAATACGGGTCCGAGGCTCGGTTCTCTCAGGCAGAGAATGGCCTTTCTGCCAATCCGGTTGAGCGCGTCGCCCAGGCCCACCGTGGTCGTGGTCTTGCCCTCGCCCGCGGGCGTTGGCGTGATGGCGGTGACCAGGATCAGCTTGCCGTCCTTCCTCGCCTTCAGGCTGTCTACGTATTCGAGGGAAACCTTGGCCTTGTAGTGGCCGTAGGGCACAAGATGCTCTTCAGGTATGCCCAGCTTCTCGGCAATCTTGCTGACGCGCAGCAGCTTCGCCTGCTGGGCGATTTCGATGTCGGACAATGGCATGTTTTTTTCTTCCTCTCCTGATTAACTCCAGAGAATCTAGACGCAAAGGCGCGAAGACGCAAAGAACAACGGGATTATTCTTATTCCTTTGCGACTTTGCGTCTTTGCGTCGAGTTTTTTACGCTGTTTGCATGTTGGCGAGCGCCTGGCCGCCGCCGAAGCTCGTGCGCGGCGTCAGTTCGCCCCCGCGCATCACCTTCACCGCGCAGTACTTGAATTCCGGTATCTTGCCGATGGGATCAAGCGCCGGGTTGGTGAGCAGATTGGCAGCCGCCTCGTAGAAGCAGAACGGGACGAAGACCGCGCCGCGCGGCGTGCCGTCGTCGGCGCGCGCGTAGAGCGAGATGATGCCGCGCCGCGACTCCACTGTAATGACATCGCCCGCCTTCGCCCCGATCGCGTCGAGATCGAGCGGATGGAGCGACGCGGTCGGTTCGGGCTCGATTGCATCGAGCACGCTCGCGCGGCGCGTGATCGCGCCGGTGTGCCAGTGTTCGAGCTGGCGACCGGTGATGAGCACGAACGGAAATTGCCGGTCCGGGCGCTCCGCCGCGGGAATGATGTCGGCCGGAACGAACTTGGCGCGCCCCGTGGGCGTCGGAAATTTATCAACGAACACAACAGGTTGTCCTGGATCTCCCTCTCTTTCGCAGGGATAGGTGACGCAGCTCTCCGCTTCCAGCCGCTCCCAGGTGATGCCGGCGATCGAATTCATCCCCTTGCGCATCTCGTTGAACACGTCGCGCGGGCCGTCATAGTTCCAGTCGAGCCCCATGCGGCGCGCGATCTCCTGGATGATCCACAAATCTTCCTTCGCTTCGCCCGGCGCCTCCAGCGCCTTGCGGCCGAGCTGCACCATGCGGTCGGTGTTGGTGACGGTGCCATCCTTCTCCGGCCACGCGGTGGCGGGCAGGATGACGTCGGCGAGATAGCAGGTTTCGGTGAGGAAGATCTCCTGCACCACCAGCCAGTCGAGCTTCGCGAGCGCCTCGCGCGCGTGATGCGCGTCGGGGTCCGACATCGCCGGGTTCTCGCCCATGACGTACATGCCGCGGATCTTGCCGTCGAGCACCGCGTGCATGATCTCGACCACCGTGAGCCCCGGCTTGGGATCGAGCCCCGCACCCCACAGTTTTTCGAAGCGCGCGCGTGCCTCGTTGTTGTCCACGCGCTGATAGTCCGGGAACACCATCGGGATCAGGCCGGAATCAGAAGCGCCCTGAACGTTGTTCTGGCCGCGCAGGGGGTGCAGACCGGTGCCGGGGCGCCCGACCTGGCCGGTCATCAGGCACAGCGCGATGAGGCAGCGCGCATTGTCGGTGCCGTGGATGTGCTGCGAGATGCCCATGCCCCACAGGATCATCGAGGCTTTCGACCGGGCGTAGAGCCGCGCCACTTCCCGGATGGTCCCGGCGGGAATGCCACAGATCGGTGCCATCGCCTCCGGGCTGTAACCCGCGACGTTCTTCTTCAGCTCCTCATAACCCAGGGTGCGGCTCTTGACGAAGTCCTCGTTGGTGAGCCCCTCGTGCACGATGGTGTGCATCATGGCGTTCAGGAGTGCGACATCGGTGTCGGGCTTGAACTGCAGGGAGAACGCCGCGTGACGTGAGAGCTCGGAGCGGCGGGGATCGGCATAAATCAGCTTCGCGCCGCGCTTCGCTGCGTTCTTGATCCAGGTGGCCGCCACCGGGTGATTCGATACCGGATTCGCGCCGATGAGAAAGATCACTTCAGCGCGGGCGACATCATTCACCTGGTTCGAAACCGCGGCCGAGCCGATGCCCTCGAGCAGCGCCGCAACCGAGGAAGCGTGGCACAGCCGTGTGCAGTGATCCACGTTGTTCGAGCCGAAGCCCGTGCGCACCAGCTTCTGGAACAGATACGCTTCTTCATTCGTGCCCTTGGCCGAGCCGAAGCCTGCGAGCGCGCGCCCTCCGTCCCGGTCCCGGATTGCCTTCAGCTTGCCGGCGGCAAGATCGAGCGCCTCTTCCCAGCTCGCCTCGCGGAAGTGCTCGAGCGGGTTCGCGGGGTCCATCGTGAAGTCAGCGTGCTTGGGCGTGCCCGGCCTGCGAATGAGCGGCCGCAGGAGCCGCTGCTTGTGGTGCACGTAATCGAAGCCGTAGCGGCCTTTTACGCACAGCCGCCCGTGGTTCGACGGCCCGTCGCGCCCGTCGACGTAGAGGATCTTGTTGTCCTTGATGGCATAAGTGAGCTGGCACCCGACCCCGCAGTAAGGACACACCGAGTGCACCTGCTTGTCGGGCGTGATGAGCCCGACCTTGCGCGCCGGCATCAGCGCCCCCGTCGGGCACGCCTGCACGCACTCGCCGCACGCGACGCAGGTGGATACGCCCATCGGATCGTCGAGGTCAAACACGATCTTCGAATGCTCGCCGCGGAAGGCGTAGCCGATCACGTCGTTCACCTGCTCCTCGCGGCAGGCGCGGAGACAGCGCGTGCACTGGATGCAGGAGTCGAGATTGACCGCGATGCCGGGGTGCGACAAATCTTCCGGCGGCTGGTGGCGCGGCGCGAAGCGGGGCTTGCCGACCTGCAGTTTGGCGGCCCACGTGTCCAACTCGGAGTTGAGAGTGTGGCGCTCCTTCGGCATGTCTGAGAGCAGCAGCTCCAACACCATCTTCTGCGAGGCAACCGCGCGGGCATTGTCGGTTAGGACTTCCATTCCCTTGGCAGGCTTGCGGCAGCACGAAGCTGCAAGCACTCGCTCACCTTTCACTTCGACCATGCAGGCGCGGCAGTTGCCGTCCGGACGCATCCCTTCCATGTAGCAGAGATGCGGAATCTCGACGCCGTAGCGCTTGGCGGCCTGGATGATGGTTTCATTGGCGTGACCGACCACGTCCCGGCCGTTCAGCTTGAACTCCACCGGCATTGCAGCTTGCTCTTCCTTGCTCATCGCTGTCATAAGCTCGCTCCGCTCGCAGCTGTCAGTCGTCAGCAGTCAGCGGTCAGCCAAACCGGCTTGGCCCGGCTGAAAACTGACGGCTGGCGGCTGACGGCTTCACTCGATTTCCTTCGGAAAGTACTTCACCACACAGCGTATCGGATTCGGCGCCGCCTGCCCCAGCCCGCATATGGATGCATCTGCCATCGCGCCCGAAAGCTCCTCGAGCAGGCCGTGATTCCAGCGCGGCGCCTGCATCAGGGCGAGCGCCTTGGCGGTGCCGACGCGACACGGCGTGCACTGCCCGCAGGATTCCTCGGCGAAGAACTTCATGACGTTGGCCGCCGCGGCCCGTGCCCGGTCCTGGTCCGACAGGATCATGATCGCGGCCGAGCCGATGAAGCAG
>JBGQGU010000007.1:0-19616 GCA_041497655.1 Gammaproteobacteria bacterium | reverse complement strand
CTTGTCGAGCTCGGTCAACGTGCCCATGATGCCGAAGTCGAGCGCGACGTACTTCCCGTCGGCCGTGACCAGGATGTTCCCCGGGTGCATGTCGGCGTGGAAGAAACCGTCCCGGAACACTTGCGTGAAGAAGATCTCCACGCCGGCGCGCGAGAGCCGCGGGATATCCACGCCCTGCGCTCGCAGCGCGTCGACCTGCGAGACCGGCGTGCCGTGCATGCGCTCCATCACCATCACTTCGCTCGAGCAGTAGTCCCAATGGATCAGCGGCACCAGGAGCAGGGGCGAATCCCTGAAGTTGCGCCCGAGCTGGCTCGCGTTGGAGGCTTCGCGCAGGAGGTCGAGCTCGACCTCGAGGTGCTTGGCAAACTCGTCCACCACCTCGTGCGGGCGCAGCCGCCGGCCGTCTGACCACAGCCATTCGATCAATGTGGCCCCGGTATGGAGCAGGGCGAGGTCGCCCGCGATCACCCCCGCGATGCCGGGACGCAGCACCTTGACCGCGACCTCCGTGCCGTCGAACAGCCGCGCGAGATGCACCTGGGCGACGGACGCGCTCGCCACCGGCTCGCGCTCGAACGACTTGAACACCTGCTCGACCGGCTTCCCGTAGACGCGGTTGAGGATCGCCGTGACCTGCTCCGCGGGGAAAGGCGGCACCTGGTCCTGGAGCTTCGCCAGCTCGTCCGCAATGTCGGGCGGCAGCAGGTCGCGGCGCGTGGAGAGCACCTGGCCGAACTTGACGAAGATCGGCCCCAGCGCCTCCAGCGCCTGGCGCAGCCGCACCGAGCGCGGGGCATCGAGCCGGCGCCAGAACAGCGCGGCCCTGATGAGCACGCGCAGGATCCGCACCCGCTCGTGCCCCAGGAAAAACTCATCGAGCCCGAAGCGGATGCCGATGCGAAAGATTTTCAGCAGCCGGAACAAATGCATAGGGCCATTCTAGCTGCCAAACCTCCGGGAACGGAAACTGGAAGACGAAACAAACGAGAAACGATGGACGAGGAACGGGAGCCGAGCTTGGTGGTCTGTTCCGCCTTAGTTTCTCCCGGCGTCTCGGCGGTTCAATTCCTGCTTAGAGCGCATATCAAAAACACCCCCTCGCCCCGCGGCGGCGGGGAGAGGTGCGCCGAAACGTGGAGCAGGGGCCCCGACTTTAATCTGGAGTGCGACCAAGGAGGGCGCGTCGGAGCGTTGAGCAGGGGCCCCGCTTGCGGGGATGCGACCGCGAAGACGCGCAATGCAGCCGACAGTACCGATCTGGGCTCTTGCCGCAATCCGTTCGGAGGCTGCGCACGTAAGCACGCGCGCAGTTGCGGCGCTGCATCCCGCTGCGGGGTCGCATCCACGCCAATGGCGCGGAAATCCTGCTCCGCCCTCCGCGGGCGCGGGGTGAGGGGCAACAAATCGCCGCACTTCACTCGGAAAGCCAAATTTTCTCTGCCCCCCTCACCCTATCCCTCTCCCCCGACTGGGGGAGAGGGGATCTTTGAGATGGGTTCTAGTCTCTCTTGGCGGTTTGAAAGATTTTCGAGGCGCTTTTCGAGACGCGCGGCGTCATCGCGCAGCTGGTCCACCGCGCGGCCGAACTCCTCGAGGTCGCGCGCGCCCGCGATCAGCGGCTGCTCCTCGGTCCAGTACTCGGCGAAGGCACGCCCGGTGTTCTCCACTGCCTGCTCGCCCCAGCGCTGCAAGGTTCTTCCGGTCTCCGCCATGCGGTGGGCGGCGATGTCGCCAAAGGCGCGGGAGAGGTCCTCCTCCACGTCCCAGCGCAGGTTGCGCGTGACGTGGTGGATGGTGGATGCGAAGTCCGTATCGCCGATGATATCGATTTCCCGCCACGCGCTCTCATCGCGGGCGGCCAGCCGCAGCATGAGTCCGGGGGCAAGCTTGACTGTGGCGGCGGGAGCGGCCCCGGCCCCGGCCGGCGCGACCTCACCGCTGTCCAGCACGGTCAATGCAGCCGCAAACGGAAAAACCTCGAAGCGAACGGTCTTGCCGGCGTGCCGCCTGAGTGCGTCGCGCGCCCAGCTCGCGCTCCGCAGCAGATGATTGATCGCGGCAGCGGCCGCGCGGGCGGGGGTCAGTGACCCGGACTCAGATAGAGGGGGTGGGCCCTGCATTTGAGCTCTCAGCTACCGACTTCTTCTTCCAGCTGCCGACGGCTGGCCGCTGATCGCTCGTGGCGGATCAGTCAGGCAGTCATGCCTGTTGTATTCCGGCAAGCATCCAGCCCGAGCGCCCGCTAAGCGGCTTCTCGAGATGCCAGATTTCGCTGAACGGCTCCGCCTCGCGGCCAGCCGACTCGCGGATCATGCCGGTGAAACGCACGCTCACGATGTAGGAGCCGGCCTCTTCCGCGACGTCGAGCACCTCGGCCTCGAGCGTCAGCACCTCGGTCCGCTCCTGCGCGGTTCCCGCCGCACGGATGTCGGCTTCGATCTCGCGGTAGACGTCGGGCGCAAGGAAATCGCGCATCGTCGAAAGATCCTTCCTGTCGTAGGCTTCCTGCAGGCGCACGAAGTTGGGTCTGGCGTGCCGCACGAACTCGGTTGCGTTGAACCCGGCGGGCCAGCGGCCGGCGGTGTCTGCGACAGAATGCATGCCAGCTCCGCCGGGCAATGCGCCGAGCGTCGGCTGGCTTCCCGCTCCCGCGTACTGCAACGGTCCCTGAGCAGTCCTGTTGCGCAGCATGGCGCGCGCCGCGAGCGTCACCGCCGCGATGATGAGGCCGATCAATAGCATGCCTGCAAGCAGCCCGGCCGGGCCGTTGTTCAGGAACAGCGCGGCGAGCCCTGCGCCGAGGGCGAACCCGGCAAGAGGACCAAGCCACTTCGACGCGCCAGTCGGCTGCTGCGCCGGCGTGGCGGGAGCAGCCTGCTGTTGCTGCTGTTGTGCGGGCGATTTGGGGGCGGCCTGTTGCTGGGCGGGGGCGCTGCGCTGCATGCCGAGATTGCGGCCACCGCTGAGGCGCGCCGCGTCGGCGTCAATTGCGATCAGGGAAAGCCCGATAAAGCCGATGAGGACGGCGAGTATCGTTCTCATATTTTTTCCTTTCGATTGCCGCGCGTTGAGCGGCATGAAATGTCCGCTCCAACGTGCGGGGTTAAACCGGCGCTAGGCGTCCAGTTTAACGGAGATTATACGCGCTACCAGCCACCACCCTTGCGATCGCCGCCATGCGGCGGAATGGCAGGTTTTTCAGGCCGTTCCGGAGGCACGCGGGACTTCGGTTTGCGGGTCAGAACCTGTATCCCCGATGCAGGGCGACCACGCCGGCAGCGAGGTTGAAATATTCGACGCGTTCCAGACCTGCCTGCTCCAGCATCGCCTTCAGCGCTTCCTGGTCGGGATGCATGCGTATCGATTCGGCCAGGTAGCGGTAGGCCACAGCGTCGTTCGCGACCAGCTTGCCCAGCCGCGGCAGCAGCCCGAACGAGTAGGCGTCGTAGAGCGGCCTGATCGGTGCCCATACCTTGGAGAATTCGAGCACGATCAGGCGGCCCCCGGGCCTCAACACACGCCGCATCTCGGAGAGCGCCGCCTCCTTGTGCGTCATGTTGCGCAGCCCGAAGGCAACGCTCACGCAGTCGAAGCGCTCCGCGGCGAACGGGAGCCTCTCCGCGTCGCATTGCGCGAGCGGCAGCACGATACCGGCATCGAGCAGACGGTCGCGACCGAGCCGCAGCATCCCGGGGTTGACGTCCGTGAGCACGACCTCGCCCTGCGGTCCGACGCGGCGGGAGAGCAGCCGGGCGAGGTCGCCCGTGCCGCCGGCGATGTCGAGCACGCTCTCGCCGGGGCGCACACCGCTCGCCTCGACCGCGAAGCGCTTCCATAGCCGGTGCAACCCCGCCGACATGAGATCGTTCATGAGATCGTAACGCGGGGCGACGGAATCGAAGACGCCCGCGACGTGCCGCGACTTCTCGTCCTCGGGCACGGACCTGTAGCCGAAGTCGGTGGTCTTGTCGCTCATAACGAGTGACTCGCTCCTCGTTTCTCATTCCTCGTTTTCCATACCCCGCTTCTGCAAGCGAGCAACGGGCTACGAGCAACGAGCAACGAGCAACGAGTCACGCCTTTCCCTTCGGGGGCTCGCGGCTGGCGCCCGCTTCCTGCATGCGCTTGAGGTCGTGTCGCCACATCTCATCCTGCCGCGTGCCGTAGTCGAAGAGCAGGTCCCATGAGTAGATGCCGGTATCGTGGCCGTCCGAGATCTGGTGCAACTTGATCTCGGTCGGGGGCGGAACGCCCTTGTTGAGCCCGGCCATGAGTTCCTCCGTAGGGATCCATCATAACCGAGGAATTTGTCGGACCAAAGTCCGACAAATTCCTGACTTGGTACCGGAGGATATTGGCGAACAGCTAGCGGCCCACTGGGCCGACCGTCGATAGATCATTAACCATCGTGGGCGTCGTCAGACGACCACGATGGTTCCACGGTCGAAGTCCCCGCCCTTTTCCAGAAGATTGAGGAGCTTTGCGACCTGCTTGCGGTCGGAGAACACCTCCACGAAGCGGCCACTCTGGAACCAGCCCGCCGGCAGGATCAGCGTGGCAGGCGTGGCGGGCGCCGCGACTTCCGGCAACAGCAGGGCGCGCTCGTAGCGCCCGTTGCCGCTTGGCGCGAAGTTGGATGGCCGCACCGAGATCGCCTGCGGCGCGCCGGGAAACAGGCGCACGCCGCAGCAGATTTCGCCGCTTTCCTCCATCCTCAGCCACTGCACCATCCCGACGTGAAAATGCCGTCCACCTGCCCGGCGCACCGCCAGCAACTGGTTGTGGCTCACGCGGGCCTTGCCGTCCGGCTCGCGCTGCATGCACATGAATCCGGACGCGCTGTGGTTGAGAATCTGCCATGGCTCGAGCGCCTGCGCGGTTCCGGCGCCCGCGCCGGCCTCGTGCTCGGCCCGGGTGATGTAGCCGTAGGTGTCGAGGTCCTGTTTTTCGCGCGAGGAGAGATCGCCCGGCTGCCGGAAATCGCGGCCGCCGCCCACATGGAGATGCGCGCCCACGAGCCCGAAGCACACCTTGGCCGGCTCCTCACCTTGGGAGCGGTCTTCGGCGCGCGCCGTGCCGGCACGGCACCATTGCACGTAGAGCAGCATCAGCAGGTTCTCGCAGCCGGGCTGCCGCGCGTCCTCCCCGAGCCCCAGCTGCCCCGGCGACTGCCCCTGCTTGAGCAGGTTGATGGTCTGGCGCAGCGCTTTCGACAATTGCTCGAGATCGAGGTAACGAACGTGCGGCTGGGGCTCCACGCCCGCCCCGACTATCACGCTGCCGGAACTGGTCAGGTCGACGACGAGCGGGGGGATCGCGCTGATCGGCAGCGGTTGCATGGCGAGCCCGATGAGGTTCGCCCAGCGCTCGAGCCAGCGGGAAACGAACGCCATTTGTCGCGCCGACAGCGCGAACGGGTTGGCGAGGTGGGCCAGCAACACCTGGACGTAACTTTCCGCGCAGCTCGAGTCCGGATCGCGCTGCGCGAAGCTGTCCTGGACGCGGATACGCGCGAAGCCGTGATTCTCGGCGAACGAATACATCTCATGCAGCGCGCGCCACAACGCGCCCGGCGGCTGGCGATAGATGCGGTAGTGGTCGAGCAGGGTGCAACCCAGCAGGCGCAGGCAGCGCATGGTGATGAGCGCCGCGTGCGGCGCAATCGCCAGATCGCCTTCACGGTAGGCCCTGAGGCATTGCTGGTAGTTTTGGCTCATTTCCTGCCACAGGGCGATGACGTTGCTCCATACGACTTTCTCGCCTTCTTCGAGCGGCAGCGGCCTGCCGGCAAAGCGCTTGGATGATTCGCCTTGCACGAAATGCACCGGCTCGCGCAGCGCCTCGAGGATCTTGAGGCGCTCGAGCGGGGCGATGTGAGCAGAGCGGAGACTGGTAAGCTGGCCGGTCAAGACCTGCTGGGTCAATTGCACATTGGTGAGAGTCAACTGCTCGATCCAGCGCTTGCAACTCGCGCTGTCGGTGAACTGCAATGGAGTCGACGTGGATAACGACGGCTGGATACTCATAATCCGCATTTCCTGGCTTTGCGCACGCTCGGGCCTCGAGTGTCCCACCCCCGGAGTCGATGGCGCCGGCCCGGCGTGACCCCGCCGCCGTCGCGCCGACCTCTGGGGGTGGTCGCGACCTGCGGCAAGTGGCGCACCGCTCTATGAAAGAGGCTAGCCGAAACGCAACAGGAGGGCATGTGAATTAAATCACTCAACGCTCAAAAAGCATCGGGAACTGCCGGAATAAACTCACGTTTTCCAACAGCTTAGAGCCGGCACAGCCGTTTCGCAAGTGCTTTCTTGAATGGCGCGAGGTCCCGCAGCGCCGCACCCGGCAGGCGCAGCGGCGCGCCCCAGACCGGGCTGGGGAAATGGGGATCGCCACGGAAGCGCGGGATCACGTGCCAGTGCAAATGAGGAACCGCGTTGCCGAGGCTGGCGAGATTGATCTTGTCGGGCCGGAGCAGTTCCCGCACCCCCGCCTCCAGCTCGAATACGATGCGCATCAAGTGCGCGCGCTCCCTTTCGCCGAGGTCAGTCATTTCGGCAACGTGGGCGTTCCAGATCGCGCGGCAAAAACCGGGATAACCGGGCTCCTCCACGCAGACTACGCGGCATTGCTCGTCGCGCCAGATGAGCTCGCCGCCGTCGCCTTCACACAGTTCGCACTTCATTATGCGATGGAAGCAATCGCCACGTAACGGGCGAACTTTCCAAATCCCATGAACAACGCGGACAGCCACGGGTTGAGCCGCAGCCATCCGGCGGCGACGCAGAGCGGGTCCCCGATGAATGGGGCCCATGACAGCAGCAGCGCGGGGCTGCCGTACTTCTGCACGGCCTGCAGGCCGGGCAAGTCCTTCTTCTGCGGGATGATGCGCCCGATCAGATACGAGGACATGCCGCCCAGGGTGTTGCCCAGTGTGGCGACGCCGAGCGCGGGCCAGTATTGATCGGGATGGAGCTTGAGCACGCCGTAGAGCACCGCCTCCGAGCCGCCCGGAAGCAGTGTCGCCGCGAGAAAACTGGCGGCGAACAGCGCCCACAGGCTGGCGTCCTCGCTCACGAGCCGGGTGAACAGCGAACGGTGAACGGTGAACGGAGAGAACCGCTCGATTCGCCGCCCGCCCCCCGTTTACTGTTCACTGTTCACGCCTTTATCAAAGTGTCCTTGAGCACATCGCGGTTGGGCTCGAGCCCAAGTCCTGGCTTGGCGGATACTCTCACTATGTTGTCGGCTGGTCGCGGGGGATTGATAAAGAGCAACTCGCCCACCGCCTGCATGTCGAGGTGGAACTCGACGCGCCAACCGTTCATGAGCCCTGCCATTATGTGCAGGTTGTGCAGCGGCCAGCCGCCGCCGTTCGCGATCGGCAGATTGAAGGCCTGCGCGAGGTGCCCGGCCTTCTGCGCCTCGGTATAGCCGCCGCAGTAGCAGACGTTGGGCTGCAGGATGTCCACGGCGTGGTGCAGCACCAGCTCGCGCAACCGCCAGCGATGCCCCTCGTTCTGGCCCGCGGCGATCGGAATGTTGGTGTGGCTCCGCAAATCGGCCATGGCGCGCGTGTCGTTCTGATAGAGCGGCTCCTCGAACCAGGTGAGGTTGCAATCCTCGATCGCGCGGCAGAGCTGGCGCGCCTCCACTGGGTTGAATTTGTAGTTCGCATCCATCATGAGCTCGATGTCCGGTCCCACCGCATCGCGCACTGCGCGCACGCGCCGGGCGTCCTCCTGCCAGCCGCCCTTGTGCACGCCGACCACCATCTTGAGCCGGCGGTGACCGTTCTTCAGCTGGAGCCGGGCCGCCTCGACCAGCTGATCGCGCTCGTACTCGGGGAAGCCGAAGGTGCAGTAGGTCGGCGCCCAGTCGCGCGCGCCGCCCAGGAGCTGCGCGACCGTGCGCCCGGTCAGCTTGCCGTGGATGTCCCAGCACGCGATGTCGATGGCGGACAGCGCGCTGGAGACGACGCCCGTCATCGAGCGCTGGTTGATCTTCCACCACACCTTCTCGTGGATCGCCTCGGTGTCGCGCGGGTCCATGTCCTTCAGCAGGGGCAGGAACTCCTTCTCGATGGCGGTCACGATCGCGAACGGCAGGTAGGCGCCGCCGGTCAAGCCGCTGCCGACGTGGCCGTCGTCGGTTTCGACTTCGCAGAACACCGCCTTCCTGGCAATCGGTTCCTTCAGCAGCGGGACGGTGACGGAAAGGCGGTGCACGCCGGCCTTGATAGACTTGATCTTCATGCTGCCTCCAATGCGATGGTCTGCCGCGGGAGCAGCGAGTTTACACCGGAGAGCGTCCCGGCAAGCCATGTCCCGGGTGCGATACTTTTTGGATCTTCTGCCGGTCCGCTCTTAAGAAGACACAAAACTCCCCGCTCAGTTTGGCTCCAAAGTAAACGCCCGCGGCATGTTTCCAAGATATAATTCGCCACTCTCAAACTACCGCACGGTTTTCCGCGCGCCATGTCGCAAACAGCCCGCTGGCTGGTGGCTGCCGAAAATACTGGAACGCTTCGAGCTGGCGACTTTCAACCGCATGCCCCAGGGATTCTGGATCTGCGTCGAACGCAAGCAGCGATGACCCGAGAGGAACATGCTGATGAGTCATGCGATCAAGTTCCGCGCCACACCGGCGCTCCCCGTTGCGGAGAGCAACCAGACTTTTCCGGTTGACTGGTTACTCGTGATTGGTGATCGGTAGCAGGAGGGAAGAATGCAAAAGCGCAAGCTGGGAAAAAACGGGCCGCAGGTTGCGGCGGTCGGGCTGGGCTGCATGGGCATGTCGATCAGCTACGGCGAGCCCAACGACGAAGAATCCATCGCCACCATCCACCGCGCGATCGACCTCGGCGTCGACATGCTTGTGACCTCCGATGCTTACGGCAACGGGGTGAACGAGGAGCTGATTGCAAGAGCGATCAAGGGCCGGCGCGACAAGGTCCTCGTCGCCACCAAGTTCGGCAACCTCGCGCTCGCGGGCCGGGGCGCGGAGGGCGGGGCTCCGGCGCTTACCGGCGGGCACCCGGACTACGTGCCGCAGGCGTGCGAGAAGAGCTTGAAGCGCCTGGGCGTGGATGTTATCGACATCTACGGCATGCACCGCATGGACAAGACCGTGCCGATCGAGGACACGGTCGGCGCCATGAAGCGCCTGGTCGAGCAGGGCAAGGTGCGCTGGCTGCAGTTGTCCGAGGCCGGCGCGCAGACGATACGCCGCGCGCACAAGGTCCATCCCATCATCGCGGTCGAGACCGAGTACTCATTGTGGAGCCGCGACGTGGAGAAGGAGATCCTGCCGGCCTGCCGCGAGCTCGGCGTCGGCTTCATGGCGTATGCGCCGCTCGGGCGCGGTTTTCTTACCGCAACCATGAAGACGCTCGACGCACTGCTGCCCAAGGACCGCCGGCGCGAGCATCCTCGCTTCAGCCCGGACAACATCGGCAGGAACGCCCAGCTGCTCGAGCCGCTCGAGAAGATGGCTGCCGGAAAGAAGTGCACACCTGCGCAGGTGGCGCTGGCCTGGCTGCTTGCCCAGGGCGACGACATCGTGCCGATACCCGGCACCAAGCGCCGCACCTATCTCGAGCAGAACTGCGCGGCGGTCAACGTCAAGTTGACGAAGGAAGAGATCGAATCGCTGTCGCGGGCATTTCCCATCAACGTCACGGCCGGCACCCGCTACCCCGGGAAACAGCTCGCGGGACTGGGAATCTGATCGGGTAGTGAGCGGCCCCTGAAGCGGGGACCTGGCCGGGCAACTCCGCAAATCGCTATGAATCCCGTGAAGCTCAACCTGGGGTGCGGCGACAAGATACTACCCGGCTACGTCAACGTCGACGTGGCGGAGAGCCGGGTGGGTAAGCGTCCGGATGTCCTGTGCGATCTCCATCGCCTCACGCCGTTTGAGGACAACTCCGCGGACGAAATTCTCTCGGTCCACGTGGTGGAGCACTTCTGGCGCTGGGAGGTAGTGGACGTTTTGAGGGAATGGGTTCGTGTCCTGAAACCCGGCGGGCTCATGATCCTGGAATGCCCGAACCTGAAGTCCGCGTGCGAAACCTTTCTTGCCAGTCCCGATTTCCATGCCGGACCCGGTCCGGAAAGTCAGACGACGATGTGGGTGTTCTACGGCGATCCCTCGTGGCGTGATCCGCTCATGGTTCACCGCTGGGGATACACACCGCAAAGTCTCGCCGCAGTGATGGCGGAAGCCATGCTCGTGAACATCCGCCGGGAACCCGCGCAATTCAAGCTGCGCGAGCCGCGTGATATGCGGATCGTGGGCGAGAAACCCGCCGGCGAGCGCCGGGATTCCCGAACCTTCTGGAAGATATCGCTATGAGCCATCGGGGCCATCGGCCCTGATCGGCCACGCCGCCGTCGAATATGGAGCGGCCATGCGCATAGCCTGGATCGTCAGCGCGCAGCACCTGGAGACGACGTCCGCCGGGCTCTATTCGAGCATTGCCAGCTACCGCTACCGGATGATCATCCCCGCCAAGGAGTTAAAAAGGCGGGGACACAGGGTGATTGCGGTCGGCGCCTCGCCCGCCGCCGGCGGCTACGAATACGCCGCGCAGCAGCTGCGGGATGCCGATGTCGTGGTGTTCGGGAAGATGGCCGAGTGGGATCTTCAGGCGCGACTGGTCGACGCGGCGCGACAGGCGGGTATTGGCGTGGTGGTGGACGTCTGTGACGATTACTTCACGGATGACCCGGCCGGAGCGTCCTACCGCTCGGTGGTGGAAAGCGGCGAGGCGGTTACGGTGTCTTCGAGCGTCCTGGCGGCGCGCGTTGCCGAAACGACGGGGCGTCATGCCACGGTGATCGTGGATCCCTATGAGGGTGCGCCGGGCGCGCCGAAGTGGGCGCCCGGCGCGCGAATCGAGGCGGCCTGGTTCGGCCACCAGAGCAATCTCGTCGGGCTGGACCGGTCTCTCGACAGCCTTGCGGCGTCGGGAATCCCGATGCGCCTGGTCGTGGTGACCCGCGCGATGCCGGAAGTGCTCGACTGGCACCGGAGAACCCGTGCCGAGGTCGCGCCCGCCATCGAGTTGGATTTTCTGGAGTGGTCTCTGGAAGCTACCGCACGCGCGCTGGCGGATTGCAATGTCGTCATGTTGCCGGTCGATCGCGCCCAAAGTTTTTTTCTCTCCAAGGGCGCCAACCGCGTGGTGGAATCATTCCGGGCGGGCCGCTTTGTGCTCGCGCATCCCTTGCCTGCGTACGAGGAATTCGGGCGGTGGGCGTGGCTGGGCGAGGACATCGCGGCGGGGCTGGACTGGGCGGTGAAGAATTCCTCCGGCATCGTCGGCCGCATCGCACAAGCGCAGGCATACATCGCCGCCAAGTTCTCGCCCCAGCGGGTTGCCGAAGCCTGGGACGCCGTGTTGACCGAAGTCCAGGCGCGGCGCGCATCACGGATCGGTTAAGCGGCGGCGGGTAAAACCGACGGGAGGCCCCACCCGCGCGCGCGCCGTTGCCGCCGGTCACGGCGCCGCGCCGGCCCTCGTTGCGCGCAAGTCGGCCGCGAGCCGTGCCACCGCCCTGCTCCAATCGCCGTCCGGCCCCTGGCGGTAGACGCGAAAACCCGGGAACCAGGGCGATTCGTCACCCGCGGCCATCCAGCGCCATTCCGGCGGACACGGCACCAGGACTCGCGCGGTGCGGCCGGTCCCGGCGCGGAGGTGCATGTTGGTATTGCTGACACCGATGTATTCATCCAGTAGGGCGAGCAGTGCAAGCATGGCCTCGAGATCCTCGTTGAGCGCTGCGAGATCGTGCACCGGCCTGCCTGTAACGCTCGCCAGTCGTCCGATCTCCCCGCTTTCCGGATTGCGCTGCAGGGCGAGGAAGGTGCCGTCCACTGCACGCAGGGCGGCGCCCAGCTCCTCGAGTGGCAACGCCTTGTGCAGCACCCAGGCAGTTCCGCGCCGTTGTGCGGGGGCGATCCCGGCGCGCCACGTCATGCCGAAGTAGGGCGGCGGCCCCAACCCGTCCAACCGCCGCTTCATGTCCCGCAGGCGCAGGGGCGGTATCGTCAGCGCGAGCGGCGGCGGCAGCTCGGGATAGAAGACCCGCAGCCTGCGTGCGGACGCGATCTCTAGCGTCAACGCGCCCGGCCGACGCTGGCGCGAGACCGTCCGCGGGCGGAGCGGAGAGCACGCGAATGGGGCGAGCACTCGCGGCAAGTCACCCACCAGCATCATGGAGTCGGCCGCGGGCAGCGCATCTTGCTGGGTGATGACCCGGTCGAGCACCGGCACGCGCTCGAGCAGCGAAGCGAGTTTGGCGTGCGCGACGTAGGTAATCTCCGCCCCGCGTGACTTGAGTCCCGCCGCGAACCGCAGAAAGTACAGCTCATCCCCCAGACCCTGCTCGCGCAGCAAGCAGATCTTCCTGCCCGAAAGGTTGGCGGGCAGTCCCGCGGCGAGCCGGATGTCAGGGTTATCGGCTTGGAAGCTCAGCCTTGCGGGACGCCACTCGTACTCCCTCCAGCCGGCCCGCAGGTCGCCCAGCGCCAGGTAAGCGCCCGAACTGGCATGGTGGAACTCCGGTTCGTCCGGAAGCAGCTCCAGCACCCGCTCCAGGCACTCCATCCCCTGTGCGGTGGCGCCGGTCCCGCGGAGAGCAAAGCCGTAGGCCCACAGCGCGCGCGGATTGTCGGGGGCGAGATTCATTGCGCTGCGAAATACTTCGAGCGCCGCGGCGAGCCGGCCCTGTTGAGCGAGAGCATCTCCCAGCATCAAATGCAGCTCTGCCGAGGTGGGGGCGAGCGCGAGCGCTTGCCGGCACACGACTGCAGCATCGGCAAACCTGCCGCAATCAATCAGCAGGGACGCCAGATTGCGGTAACCTGCCTCCGACCCCGGCTGCAATGCCACGCAGCGCCGGTACGCGGCTTCGGCTTCCTCGAAACGGGCGAGCGCGTGCAGCGCTTGGCCGATGCCGCCATGCGCGTCGGCGAGCGCGGGCTCGAGTTCAATCGCGTGCGAGTAGAGGTCGAGCGCCTCCCGCTGCCGTCCCTGATCGCGAACCGCGTTTCCGAGGTTGAGCCAGGCGAGGGCGTAGCCCGGATGGTCCTGTGTCAATTCGCGCAACCGTTCCTCGGCTTCCGCTGCCTGTCCCAGCATCGCCAGGCAGCTGGCCGCGCCCACGGCGTATTGGGGATTGCGTGGGTCAAGCCGGGCGGCGCTGCGGAAGGCGGCGAGCGCGTCGGTGACGCGCTGCGTGGCAAGCCAGGCCTGCGCGAGATTGGCGTGAAATCCGGGGTTCGCCGGCTGCGCCTGGATCGCTTTTTCGATCAGGGTGATGGCGGTATCGGGGTCCCCCCCTTGCAGCGCGGCTACGCCCAGTAGATGCAAGGCATCCGGATGCTGAGGATTTATTGCAAGTACTTGTTTATAGAATAGTTTTGCATCATGCAGGCGCCCCGCCTGATGATGTTCCAAGCCGCTCGCCAAGAGATCTCGCACCAACTGCCGTTAGGTCCTATCCTGCCGCCATATTAGCGGGTGCATGGGGAGCCATTGATGCGCTGCCCCAGGCATTTTGTAACACATTGAAATTAATCGTTATTATTCAACAAACCTGCCGCTGCAAGTCCGTGCGGCGGTATTGTTGCACGCCTACAACAAGCTTCTTAATATTCTGCGCACAATTTCCGGTTCTTGTTGCCGCTCTGCCGAGCCTTCCGGCAAACTAGCGGCAACCTCACCGCAAGGGGGGGATGGGTTCGGGGTAGTCGCAAACACGTGATGTGATCGCTCCGAGGGAAAGAAACTTCAAAGGAGATTCAGCATGAACAAGAACGTAATGGCACTGGCCGTCGCAGGTGTGCTGGCCGCGCCGGCTGCGGCGCTGGCGCAGGTGGAGATCGGCGGCGGTCTAAACTTGCTGTATTACCAGCATGACGCAAAAAATACGAACGTTGCGTCGAAGACCGACATCATGGACTCGTCCGAGTCCGAGTTGAATATTCGCGGCCAAGATAACCTGGGCGGCGGTATGAGCGCGTGGTTCCAGTGCGCCACCTCGATAGACGGAATATTTAACGGGAATACCGCCTCCGCTTCGAGCATGTGCACCCGCAACAGCGCGCTCGGCTTCAAGGGCGGCTTCGGCAACATTTTCTTTGGCAACTGGGATACCCCGTCAAAGCTCGTTCAAAACCAGATCCGGGGCTCGTTTAGCGGCACGAATGCGCTGTATGGCGGTGGCGCCACCCTGTTGTGGGGCGGATCCGCCAGCGGCGTAGTGAATCCAGCACCCGGTGCCGCGACCTCGAGCACGTCATACAGCATGTATCGCCGCCAGGCGAATACCTTGAACTACCACTCGCCCAGTTGGAGTGGTTTCACGCTTCAGGCCGTGTATTCGACAGGCAATGAGGCAACCGGTATAGCCGACACCGCGAGCCCGAAGTTGAAGCCGCGCTTGGGGGGCATCGCCGGGAATTATAATCTCGGGGGGCTGTGGATAGGGCTCGCGATCGAGCGGCATAAAGACTACAACCCGGGCAGTGTCGCAGTAGCGACGTACGTCACCGGCACGGACACCAACACTACGCTTGGCGTGGGCTATAACTTTGCGGGCAGGTTCAACGTGAAGGCCGCCTATAGCGACACCAAGTACGAGGTCACCAACGCGACCGAGACGAAGGTCAAAGGCGGTGCCCTTTACGGCGAGTTCAATCTTGCAGGACCGCATAACCTGAACGTCGCGTGGATCCAGGTCAGGAACGTCACGGGCACTGCAACCGCACCCGTCGGCCCGTACGCAGGCCCGGCGGCCGCCACCTGCGGAGTCGTAGCCGGCAGCTGCGCGACAAATACAGGAGCGGACGTCACGACGATTGCCTATGTCTATCGATTCTCCAAGCGAACGGCAGGGTTGATTGGCTATGACCAGATGAAGAACAAAGACAACGCCCGCTTCAACATGGGGAAAGTTGCCTCGACCTGGGGCGGGAAACAATCCTCGGTTGGGATGGCTGTCCAGCACAAATTCTAATACGGCATCACAGCAGGATTGGAACGGGCACCCTCGGGTGCCCGTTTTTTTTGCCTCACTGGGTTGATACTATTCGCTCGTGCCGCATGACGCCGAATACTGGCGTGATTTGGGCGCGGAGTTGAGACGCCAAGGCCGACTCGCCGAAGCCGTGGATGCTCTCCGACGCGGGCTTGAACACGCGCCCCGAGACGCGCAGGCGCTGAGCGAGCTTGCCCATGCCTGGCGGCTGCAGGGAAACCTGGATGAAGCGCGCGGCGCGGCCAGCAGGGCCCTGGAAATCGCGCCCGGGCTTGCAGGCGCGTGGTTCAACCTCGGCGCCGTGCAGGTGGCGCAGGGCGAAGCGGTCCGGGGCATCGAGTCCTATCGCAAGGCGCTCGAGCTCGATCCTGCGTTCGCCGAGGCCTGGAGCAATCTCGGCGGGGCCCTTGGCGCAAGCGGCGACACGCCAGGAGAAATCGCGGCCTACCAGCGGGCCGTCACGATCAACCCACAGCTTGCGCCGGCATGGAGCAATCTCGGCAGCGCGCTGCTTGAGGCAGGCGACACCGAGCAAGCGCTGGCGGCGTGCAAGCGCGCCGTGGAACTCGCCCCGGAATTCGCCGCAGCCTGGAGCAACTTCGGAAACGCGCTCCACGAGCACGGCGAGTACGCGGACGCGGTCCGCGCCTGCGAGCGTGCCCTCCAGCTTTCCCCGGAATTGGCGGAAGCCTGGAGCAATCTGGGCTGCGCCCTGCTGGAACAGGGCGCGATCGAGAAATCCCTCGCGGCGCATCGCCGGGCGCTGGAGCTGCAGCCGCATAACGCACGCGTGCACTACAACCTCGGCATCGCGCGGGAACGCTGTCAGCAGCATGAGTCTGCGGTTGACAGCTACCGGCGGGCGGTGGAGCTCGATCCCGCGTTCGCTCCAGCATGGAAGAGGCTCGCGTGCGTGCTTCTGATGCGGGGTGACTTTCCCGAGGGTTGGGCGGCGTATGAATGGCGGTGGCGGGAAAAAGGCGCGTCGCCCAGGCGCTTCGAATTCACGCCCTGGGCAGGCGAGCTTGCGCCGGGCCGGCGGCTGTTGCTGTGGGGTGAGCAGGGGATAGGAGACGAGATCATCTACTCCAGCATGATCGGAGAATTGGCGGGTACCGGTTTGAAGGTCACCCTGGAGATCGATCCGCGACTCGCGCGCTTGATGCAACGGTCCTTTCCCCGCGTCGAGGTGGTGGCGCGAGTGCATCCGGCGGCAGTCGATCCCGCCGCCTTCGACTGCCAGGCGCCGCTGGCGGGCCTGGGCCGCTGGCTGCGCCCGTCGTTCGACTCCTTTCCCGTGCATAGCGGCTATCTGAAGGCCGATGCCGGACGCGTCAACCGGTTTTCCGCACGGCTGCGGCGTCCGGGCCCGGGCACAGTGGTCGGCCTCTCATGGAACAGCGCCAACCGGGAGTTCGGCGCCAACAAGAGCAGCGCGCTGGTCGACTGGGCGGCAGTGCTGAGCGTGCCGGGCGTCCGGTTTATTGATTTGCAATATGGAGAAACCGCGAGCGCCCGGGAGGAGCTCCGGCAGCGGCATGGATTGCAAATCACGCATCTGGATGATGTGGACCTGTTCAACGACCTCGAGGGGCTTGCCGCGTTATGCGCGGCTTGCGACCTGGTCATCACCGTCAGCAACGTCACGGCGCACATGGCCGGGGCGCTCGGCAAGCCGGTATGGCTCCTCGCCCCGCTGGGACAGGGCAAGATCTGGTACTGGTTTTCCGGACGCAGTGGCAGCCCTTGGTATCCGGCCATGCGCATCTTCCCCCAGGTCGCCCCCGGAAGCTGGCGGGAAGTGCTGGACGCCGCCGCGCGTGAACTCGCTGCGCTGGTGAAGGGCGAAGGGTGAAGGCAAAAAGGAACTCTCTCCCCGTTCTATACAAGGAAGACCGGCGTTGCCAGCGCGCTGTTTTGGGTTGACGCGACAATGTAGAACGTTCTACAATAGAATTTTATCGGTCAAGGAGCAGCAGATGAAGCAGCAGGTCAGCCTGAGAGAAGCGAACCAGCACTTTTCGCGTTATATCGAGGCCGTCGAGCGCGGCGAGGAGGTCATCATCACCCGCCGCGGCAGGCCCGTCGCCAGGATCGTGAAGGTGAGCCGGTTGCGCGAGCCGACGCCCGCGCAGCGGCGCGCCTGGAACCTGATCAAATCAAGCGCGAGGGATCTGAATATCGGCAAGATCAGCCGGGACGAGCTTCATGAGCGCGCAACGCATCACGCTTGATACCAATCTGCTCGTGTATGCAGTGGACACGAGCGCCAGGGACAAGCATGCCAAGGCGCGAAAGCTTGTCGAACTCGCGCTGAAGGCAGACTGCGTCCTGACGCTGCAGGCGCTGGGGGAGTTCTATTTTGCCGTCACGCGCAAAGGAAAGCTTCCGGCGGCCGAAGCGAAAGCGCAGATCGAGGCCTGGCAGGATCTTTTTCCGGTCGTGGTGGCGAAACCTTCAACCCTGAACCGGGCGATAACGGCAACCGTCTCGCAGCAGATCGGTTTTTGGGATGCCTTGCTGTGGGCGACCGCGCGCGATGCCGGCGTGACCCTGCTGCTGAGCGAGGATTTCAGCGACGAATCGGTGCTCGACGGCGTGCGCATCGTCAATCCGCTGGTCCATAAAGATCTTCCGGGCTTGCTCGGCCTGAACTAGGCAGCCCGCCTCGATCTACATAGAATGTCGCACCGGCAATAAATCAGCGGTCAGCATTCAGCGGTCAGCTTTCAGCGTACGGATTCAAACCCTTTGTTACGCAGAGCCTCTAGCTTACCGCTGACGGCTGACAGCTGAGAGCTGGCCTTGACCATGGCCGAAACCGACGAAATCCGCCCGAGCGTCCACGACAGCCTGGAGCGCGTGACCGAGCTCCTGCGCAAGCACGAGCTGGCGGAGAACCTCGTGCACCGGCAGGAGGGCCCCCGCCAGGAGCTGGTCGGGACGCTGGTGCACAAGCTCAACCTCGTGGAGCTGCAGAAGCAGCTCGACGCGCTGCATCCCGCGGACATCGCCTACATCCTGGAGGCGCTGCCACTCGAGCAGCGCCTGGTCGTATGGGATCTGGTCAAGGCCGAGCGCGAAGGCGAGATCCTGCTGGAGGTCTCGGACGCGGTGCGCGAGACGCTCATCGCGCACATGGACGAGCGCGAGCTCGTCGCCGCGACCGAGCAGCTCGACACCGATGAGATCGCGGACCTCGCGCCGGACCTTCCGCGCGAGGTGATGCAGGATGTCTTCCGGTCGTTATCGCCGGAGGAACGCGAGCAGTTGCGGGCGGCGCTCTCGTACCCGGAGGGCACGGTGGGGGCGATCATGGATTTCGACATGATCAGCATCCGCGACGACGTCACGGTCGAGGTCGTCCTGCGCTACCTGCGCCGCCTCGACGAGATGCCGGATCACACCGACCAGCTGTTCGTGGTCGACCGCGCGGGCCGGCTCGAGGGCCTGCTGCCGGCGAACAAGCTGCTCGTGTCGGACCTTGAAACAGCGGTCGCCACGGTGATGCGGCATGAGTTCGTGAAGTTCCATCCGGACGAGAAGGCGCAGGACGCCGCCCAGGCGTTCGAGCGTTACGACCTCGTCTCGGCGCCGGTGGCGGATAGCGAGGGCAGGCTGATCGGCCGCGTGACGGTGAACGCCGTGATGGACTACATCCGCGAGGAGACCGACAGCGACATCCTGTCCGCCGGGGGCTTGCGCGAGGAGGAGGACTTGTTCGCCTCGGTCTGGAACAGCGTCAGGAACCGCTGGACCTGGCTCGCGATCAACCTGGTGACCGCGTTCATTGCCTCGCGCGTGATCGGCGTGTTCGAGGATTCCATCGCCAAGATCGTGGCGCTCGCGGCGTTGATGCCGATCATCGCCGGAATCGGGGGCAATTCGGGCAACCAGACCATTACCATGATCGTGCGCGCGCTGGCCCTTGGACAGATCACGCTGGTCAACGCCAGGAAGCTCTTCGCCAAGGAAATCGGGGTCAGCGCGCTGAACGGGCTGATCTGGGGCAGCGTGGTCGGGCTGTTCGCGTTCCTGATCTATCACAATTGGCAGCTCGGCCTGGTGATGACCGGAGCAATGGTGCTCAACCTGGTACTGGCGGCGGTCATGGGCGTCACCATCCCGCTGCTGATGCAGCGGCTCGGGCGCGACCCGGCGCTCGGCGCGAGCGTGATGATCACGGCGATCACCGACAGCGGGGGGTTCTTCATCTTCCTCGGACTGGCCACGGTCTTTCTGGTTTGACGGGAACGTGGCGCCGCAATGGATCGCCTGGAGGAAGCGAAACAGTTTTTCCTCGATGGACTGGCGCTGCAGGAGAAAGGCGATCTGGAGCAGGCGGAGTCTTTCTACAAGAAGGCGCTGGACCTGGCGCCAGGGCGCCCCAGTGTGATGAATAATCTGGCGACCGTTCTCCTCGGGTTGAAGAAGCACGCGGAAGCCCGGATCTTGTGCGAGAGACTCCTGGAGATCAATCCGGAGGATGAAACAGCGCTCCTTAATAGGGGCACTTGCCAGTTCAGGCTGAACTCGGCCGCGGAGGCGCTCTCGTGGTACGAGCGGGCG
>JBGQGU010000006.1:0-21809 GCA_041497655.1 Gammaproteobacteria bacterium | reverse complement strand
ATCAATGGCGATCCGGTCGAAGTGAACCTCAAGTCGGGCGACCGGCTGCTGGTGGATGTGTTGCGGGAGGACCTGCGCCTGACCGGCACCAAGCACGGCTGCGGCATCGGCGCCTGCGGCACGTGCACAGTAATAGTGGACGGCTACCCCATTGCGTCGTGCCTGCAGCTTGCTGCGATGTGCGACGGCGCGGACGTCCGCACCATCGAGGGGTTGGCTGGCACCTCCGCGCTGCACCCGGTGCAGCAGGCCTTCGTGAACAAGTCCGCTCTGCAATGCGGCATCTGCATCCCCGGCCACGTCATGGCAGCGTGCGCCCTGCTCGAAAAAACATCCCACCCCAGCGACGAGGAAATCCGTGCCAGCGCCGATAGCGTTTATTGCCGCTGCACCGGCTACGTCCGCATCCTCGAGGCCTACAAGGAAGCGGTCGCCCTAGCAGCCCGTCGGACTTAGGTGTCCGACAGGCTGCTAACAGCAAAACCGCCCGAGAATTTTGAATGAAACCCACGTTAACGACCTCGATGGGCCTCCGATGGGCACGCGCGTAGACTGGAAATGAGATTTTCACTGTCATGGACCCCCGCTATGGTGCGGGCGGTTTTGCATAAGGAGTTTGTCGGACCTAAGTCCGACAAACTCCTAGCGCAGAAGGCGGCCAAACGATGATCCCGCGTGACCCCCGGTTAGCTGCGGCTGCCGGTCTCCTCGTCGTCGGCAAGGACGTACCGCGCACCGACGCCGTACCGAAAGTCACCGGCGCGGCGCAGTATGTCGCCGACCTGCACTTCCCCGGCATGCTCCACGCCGCGGTGTTGCGAAGCCCCCACCCGCACGCCAGGATCGTTTCCATCGACGTCAGTGCTGCGGCGACCCTACCCGGCGTCAAAGCGGTCGCAACCGGCGCCGACACCGCGAAGCGCAGATGGGGAGCGTTCCGCCCGGATCTCTATCCGCTCGCGATCGACAAGGTGCGCTATGTCGGCGACGAAGTGGCGGCGGTCGCGGCGGTGGACCCCGAGGCCGCGCGCGCGGCGGTGGACAAGATCGTGGTCAACTACGAAGTCCTGCCCGCGGTACTCTCGCTCGACCAGGCGCTCGCGCCGGGCGCGGCGCTGGTGCACGACGACGCACCCGGCAACGTCGCGCACCAGTTCGCCTTCGAGCGCGGCGATGGGGCGGCCGGGTTCAAGGCTTCGGACGTCGTCGTGGAAGGCACGTGGGAATCGGTGCGCCAGTGGCACACGGCGCTCGAGACCATCGGCTGCGTCGCCAGATGGGACAGCGGCCGCGTCACGATGTGGTGCAATACGCAGACGCCGTTCCTCGCGCGCGGCCGCTACGCCACCGCGCTCGGCCTGCCCGAAGCCCAGGTGCGCGTGATCCAGACCGAGGTCGGCGGCGGCTTCGGCGGCAAGTCCGGCGACGACAACGCCTCCGTCATCTGCGCCCTCCTCGCCCGGCTGAGCGGCCGCCCGGTCAAGCTGATCCACACCCGCGAGGAGGAATTCCTCGCGAGCCACCCGCGCATGCCGATGCGCTACTGGGTGCGGCTCGGCTTCCGCAAGGACGGCCGTGTCATGGCGAAGGAAATCAAGATGTGGGCCGACAACGGCGCCTACACCGGCAAGTCGCAGGCGATCCTCGGCGCGGCCAGCGTGCGTCATGACGCGCTCTACAAGTACCCCGCCGTACGCGGAAATTCCACGCTGGTCTATACGAACCTGGTGCCGACCGGGGCATTCCGCGGCTTTGGCAACCCGTCCGCGGACTGGGCAGTGGAGCAGGCGTGGGACCTCGCCGCGGAGAAGCTCGGCATCGACGTGGTCGAGTTGCTCCGCATGAACGCAGTGGACCCCGGCGACGTTTCGCCGCACAACCACAAGATCACGAGCTGCGAGCTGAAGCAATGCATCGACCAGGCGGCCGAACTGATCCACTGGAAGGAAAAGCGCAAGCTGAAGCGGCCCAACCGCGGGCTCGGCATGGGCTGCAGCGTCCACGTCAACGGCCGCCGCAGCTTCGGCGACTGGGATGGATCCTCCGCCATCGTGCGCGTGAACGAAGACGGCCGTGCCACGGTCATCACCGGCGAGGGCGAGATCGGCCAGGGTAACCTCACGGTGCTGCGCCAGATCGCGGCCGAGGAGCTGGGGCTGCCGTACGAGCAGGTGGATATCACGCGGCCCGACACCGACGTGCAACCCCATTCGCTCGGTGCGCTGGCGAGCCGGCTTACCTACGTCGCGGGCAACGCGGTCAAGAATGCCGCTACGGCGGCCGCGAAGCAGCTGCTGGAAGCAGCCGCGGAACAGTTCCAGCGTCCTGCCTCGGAACTCACCATCATCAACGGCGAGATCGGCCCGCATAACGGGTCGGAAACCGATTTCAGGCCGGTTGGCGCGATCGTGCGCGCGAACCTCTACAAGCGCAGCGGTCAGCCGATCATTGGCGTGGGCACTTTCGACAACCCTTCCGAATTACCGGACCACAATCGCTACGGCAACGAATCAGGCGCGTACAATTTCGCCGCGCAGGCGGCGGAGGTCGAGGTGGATCGCGCCACCGGCGAGGTGAAGCTCCTCGAAATCGCCGCCGTGGTGGATTGCGGGACGGTCATCAACCCGGCAACCGCGGAAGGCCAGGTGCAGGGCGCGGTGACGCAGGGCATCGGGCTCGCCATGATCGAGTACTTCGACTGGTGGAACGGGCAGCCGACTGATCCGCAACTGAAGGACTACCCCATCCCGGGAGCCGCGACGATGCCGAAGCTGCACGTCGGTTTTGCCGATTCCTACGAGCCTTCGGGACCGTTCGGCGCGAAGGGGTTGGGCGAGATCGGGCTCGACGCCGTGCCCGCGGCGATCGCCAACGCGGTCGCGGATGCCTGCGGCGTGCGCATCCACCAGTTGCCAATCACCTCGGAGAAGATCCACCGCGCGCTGCACCCGCAGCTCTACGCGAACGAGAAGTCGCCGCCGCCCGCCGCGCCCAAGGGCGGCATGTGGACGCGCCTCTCCGCCGGCAGGCCTTCCGGCGCGCGTCCATTCAGCCCGGAGTTCGTGTCCGCGGCGAGCGTGGAGGAAGCCGTGCAGCTTCTCGCGGCGGGCGATGCGGCGCTCGTCGCCGGCGGCATGTCGCACGCGCTGCGGCGCGAGCGCACCGGCTTCCCGCAGGCGAAGCGACTGGTCTCGATCATGCGCATCCCCGAGCTGAACGAGTTTTCCATCGACGCGCGCGGCGTGTTGCGCGCGGGCGCGGCAGTGCGGCAGCAGACGTTTTCCGAGGAGGCACGCATCAAGAAGCATTGGCAGGCAATCGACGACGCGATGGAATCAGTGGGACACACGCGGATCCGCCGCATGTTGACGGTTGGCGGGAGCGTCGGGCCTCTGATCGGCGGCTTCGACTTGCCGCTCGCCCTCCTCGCCCTGAATGCGCGCGTCACGGTAGCCGGATCGAACGGGCGGCGCACCGTAACGCTGGAGGAAGCCTTCCAGAAGCGCTTTGCCCAGGACGAGATGGTGGTCGCGATCGAAGTAGACCCGCCGCCCGTTCGATCCGGCTCAAGCTTCTATAAGTACATGGCGCGCGGCGTGCTGGAGATACCCACGGTCAATACGGCGGCGGCGATGACGCTCAACGCCGACGGCACGTGCAACCATGCACGCGCCGTCATTGGAGCCGTCAGTTGGAAACCGATCGTGCTCGACTTGAAGGAGCTTGTCGGGCAACGCCTGAATGAAGACAATCTGCGCAGGTCCGTGCAGGGCGTGCGCGCTGCTGCCGAGCCCATGTCGGACGTGCGCGGCTCCGCGACCTACAAGCGCGAGATGGCCGTGGAATTCGCCTACCGGGCGCTGGCGACAGCGTGGAAGCGCGCTCAACAGGGAAAATCGTGACTCGTGACGGGTGACTCGTGATTCGATCCATTCATCATTCATCATTCATCATTCATCATTTGCCGCTGCTGGGAATCGCGCTGGCCTTGACCTGCGCGATGAATCCAGCAACGGCCCAGGGCTACCCCGCTGCGCCGGTGCGCGTCATCGTGCCATTTCCGCCCGGTGGCGGTGTGGACGCCATGGGCCGCCTCGTCGGCCACAAATTGAGCGAGGTATTGGGCAAGCCGGTCGTCATCGATAACCGCGCCGGGGCCAATGGAATGATCGGCAGCGAGGCCGTCGCCAGGTCGTCCAAGGATGGCTACACGCTGCTCGTCAACGGCGCGAACTTCGTCACCACGCCGCTGCTGTTCAGCAAAGTCAGTTACGACCCGATCAAGGATTTCGATCCAATCAGCCTGATGGCGCTCGGCCCCAACGTGCTGGTGGTCCACCCCTCGCTGCCGGTGAAATCGGTGAAGGACCTGATCGCGCTGGCAAAGGCAATGCCCGGCCACGTGCAGTTCGCCGGGTCGGGAAGCGGCAGCACGCCGCACCTTGCCGGCGAGCTGTTCAACACCATGGCCAGGGTCAAGATGGTGCACGTGCCGTACCGGGGCTCAGGCCCCGCCATGATCGGCCTGCTGAGCGGCGAGGTAAGCATCATGTTCCTGCCGGCGATCAATGCCGGACCGCACCTGAAATCCGGACGGCTCCGCGCGCTCGCTGTGACCAGCCGCGAGCGGTTGCCGGCCATGCCCGAGCTGCCGACGATCTCCGAATCCGGCCTGCAAGGTTATGAGTCGAGCCAATGGTACGGCGTGCTGGCGCCAGCCGGAACGCCGGCAGATGTATTGAGCCTGCTCAATGCGCATATCGCGAAGATCATGCAGGCGGCGGACATGAAGCAGCGCCTGACAGGCGAGGGCCTGGTCAGCGTCGGCAGCACCCGCGAGCAGTTCACTGCGCACATCAAGGCGGAAATGACGAAATGGGCGAAGGTTATCAAGGAATCTGGAGCGCGAGTGGACTGACGCATGAGGGATGAGGGGTGAGCCGGGAAACTCCCCTCCTGCCAGAGGAGGGGTCGCAGTGCAACTGCGGGGGTGGTGGGAGGAAACGTGCCTGCGCACGTTTGAGCCGGCGAACGCCCGGCTCGATGCAGCGAGACGGGCCGGGGTCGAAGACCAGGAATGAGGGTCAGACCCATACCCAATAAGAGTTCCTTCGAGGAAAGAAAAATGACGTCGATTTCAGCACCCGGGCGAAACGGAGTGCGCGCGTTGTTCAGTCTCGCGATCGCCGTGTCGTTCAGCTGGATGGACAGCGCCGCGGCGCAGGTTTTTCCAAGCAGGCCAGTGCGGCTGATCGTGCCGCAGAGCGCGGGCGGCTCAACCGACGTGATTGCGCGTGTCGTGGCGCAGAAGATGGCCGAGGGGCTCGGCCAGGCCGTGATCGTGGATAACCGCCCTGGCGCCGGCAGCCTGAACGGCACCGAGATGGTGGTCCACGCGGCACCCGACGGCCATACGCTCCTCGCCGTCGCGGCCTCGTTCACTATCAATCCCGCTATTCACAAGAAGCTCCCGTTCGACCCGGTTCGCGATTTCACGCCGGTCGCGCAGCTTGCCACCCTGCCCCACATCCTGATCGTGCATCCTTCCGTGCCGGTCAACTCGGTGAAAGAGTTGATCGCGCTCGCGAAGAACCAGCCGGGCCAGTTGAACTACGCCTCGAGCGGCATCGCCACCAGCACGCACATGGCTGCGGAGCTCTTCATGTTCATGACCCGGACCAGCATGGTGAACGTGCCCTACAAAGGCGGCTCGCCCGCGATGACGGCCATGCTCGGCGGACAGTGCCAGCTCAATTTCGCGACCATCTCGACGGCGATTCCGCACGTGCGCTCCGGCAAGCTGCGCGCGCTCGCGGTGACCAGCGCGAAGCGCTCCGTCGCAGCGCCCGAGTTCCCGACCATTGCGGAATCCGGCGTGCCGGGCTACGACCATTCATCGTGGGTCGGGCTGCTCGCGCCGGCCAAGGTGCCGCAGCCTGTCGTCTCCCGGCTCAACGCCGAGGCGGTCAAGGCTGCGCACTCGCAGGATGTGAAGACGGTGCTGCTGCGGGACGGCCTGGAGGCAACCGGCACGTCACCCGCTGAATACGCCGCCGTCATCAAGATGGAAATCGCCAAATGGATCAAGGTGGCAAAGGCGGCGAACATCAAGGCCGAATGAGGAGTCAGCGATGTCGTCAGCCATAGCGAATCCCAACCGCGCCCGCCTTTCGAGCGAGATCGCGCAGCTGAACATGAAGCCGCTCTGGGAGCGGGTCATGCGGCTCAAGCCCGGCACCGCAGCCATGCCGGCCATCTGGCGCTGGACGCAAGTCCAACCTTACCTCATGCGCGCCGCCGAGCTGATCACCACTGAGGAGGCCGAGCGCCGTGTTCTGATGCTCGAAAATCCTGCGCTGAACGGGACCACATTCGCCACCACGACGCTCTTCGCCGGCCTGCAGGTGATCCTGCCCGGCGAGATCGCGCGCACGCACCGCCATGCGCCGAACGCGCTGCGCTTCATCGTCGAAGGCGAAGGCGCGTATACCGCCGTGGACGGCGAGCGGGTCATGATGAAACCGGGCGATTTCGTGACGACGCCAAACTGGGCCTGGCATGACCATGGCAACCTGGGATCGGAGCCGGTCGTGTGGCTCGACGGCCTCGACACCGCTTTTGCGAACCTGTTCGGGGCGCACTTCAGGGAGGACTACCCGCAGGAGAGCCAGCCCGTGACGCGCGCAGAAGGCGATGCCAGCGCGCGCTACGGCGCAAACCTGCTGCCCCTGGAATATCGCCCCAAGGGACCGGCCTCGCCGGTCCTGTCGTACCCCTATGACCGCACGCGCGAGGCGCTGGAGCGACTCTCCCGCAGCGGCGATCCGCACGCCGCACACGGCTACAAGCTGCGCTATGTCAATCCTGCCACCGGCGGGCACCCGTTCCCGACCATGGCGGTGTTCATGCAGTGGCTTCCAAAGGGTTACGCCGGGCGCCGCAGCCGCAGCACGGACGGCGCGGTGTACTGCGTCGTCGAGGGGCGCGGCAGCGTCGTTGTCGGCGAGACGCGCTTCGATTTTTCCCCGCACGATGTGTTCGTCGTCCCCTCCTGGGAATTCTGCCAGCTGACGGCCGCCATCGACTGCGTGCTGTTCAGCTATTCCGATCGCGCGGCGCAGGAAGCGCTCGGCTTCTGGCGCGAAGAGGCACAGCAATAGACAGGATTAACAAGATTTACAGGAATTAGCCTAAAACAATAACGTATTATCGTGGTGGGTGTTGTTGTTAATCTTGTTAATCTTGTAAATCCTGTCTATTTGTTTTTGATCTTTGAATTCATCCCTGTATATCCTGTCCATTTTCTGTTGACGACATGGACAAGCTGACTAAGTTCGGCCAGCTCGTGCGCAATGCGGAGCGCGGGGTGGCGTTCACCGGCGCGGGCATCAGTACCGAAAGCGGCATTCCCGATTACCGCGGCCCCCAGGGTGTCTGGAATACCGAGACGCCGGTCTATTACCAGGACTTCATGGCGAGCCGCGAGGCGCGCGTGCGGGCATGGCAGCGCGGCGTGCGGATGTTCCACCGCTGCGGCGCCGCAAAACCCAACGACGGGCATCTCATCATCACCGAGCTCCAGCGCCGCGGCCACATCACCACCGTCATCACGCAGAACATCGATGGGCTGCACCTCGACGCCGGCAACGTCAACGTGATCGAGCTGCACGGCACCAACCGCTACGCCGCCTGCCAGCACTGCGGCAAGGAGTGGCCGACCCCCGTCATCGTCGAGCGCGTGGAAAAAGGAGACGACGCTCCGGAATGCGACGCCTGCGGCGGGCCGATCAAGGCCCGCACCATCTCCTTCGGTCAGGGCATGCCGGAAGAGGAGATGCGCCTCGCGACCGAGGCCACCCTGCAAGCCGACCTCTACATATCGATCGGCTCGTCGCTCGTCGTGGAGCCGGCGGCGTCATTCCCGCTGCTCGCCAAGCAGACCGGCGCGAGCCTGGTGATCGTGAATGCGCAGCCGACGCCGCTCGACGGTATTGCCGACCTGGTGTTCCGCGAATCGATCGGGGAAACGATGCGCAAGCTGCTCAGCCAGTTACCCGGCTGAGCAGCGAGGGATGAGGGATGCTGCAGGAGCGCGTTGAGCGGTGACACATCATCCGTTCGAACGCGCTCAAATAAAGCGGCGCGCAGCCGTCCGCATTTATTCGGTCTTGATGCCGGCCTGCTTGACCAGCTTGCCGTATTTCACCAGCTCTGACTTCAGATACTCCTGAAACCACTCCGGCGTGCCGCCAGTGATGACCGAGCCCATCGCCGCGCTCCGCTCCTGGATATCCGGCAGCTGCAGCACCGCATTGACTTCACGATTCAGCCGCTCGATCACCGCCTGCGGGGTGCGCGCGGGCGCCGCCATTGCCGTCCAGGTGGAACTCTCATAGCCGGCGACGCCGGCCTCGGCGATCGTCGGCAGGTCCGGCAGCGCGGAGAGCCGTTTCGACCCGGTCGTGGCCAGCGCGCGCAATCTCCCGGACTGGATCTGGGGCATGGCCGGAACGGCGCTGCTGAACGAAAGCTGGATATGGCCGCCGATGAGATCGGCGGTCACGGGACCAGAGCCCTTGTACGGGATGTGCGTCATCCTGATGCCGGTCATCACGGCGAACAGCTCGGCCGAGATATGGGTGAAACTGCCCAGCCCCGCGGTGCCGTAGGCGAGCTCCCCGGGCCGCTTGCGGGCCAGCGCGATCAGCTCCTTCACCGTCTTCGCCGGGACGGAGGGGTGGATGACCAGCACGCCGGGAGTGGTCGCAACGTGGATGATCGGCGCGAAATCCCTGACGACGTCGTACGGAAGCTTGTAAAGGTGCGGATTCACCGCCCACGTGCCAACGACCGTGATCACGAGCGTGTAACCGTCTGCCGGCGCACGCGCGACGATCTCCATACCGATGTTGCCACCGGCACCACCGCGGTTGTCGATCAGGATCTGCTGGCCAAGCCGCGGCGCGAGCTTCTCGATCAGCATGCGCGCCTGGATGTCGGTCGTCCCGCCCGGGGCGAACGTCACCACGAGACGGATCGGCTTGACCGGGTACACGGGCTCTTTCATTGGCGCCTGCGCGCCTACCACAGCGGGAATGCCGACGGCGGCAAGTGCCAGCAGCGTTCCAGCTATCACTCGCCTCTTCATTGACTGTCATCCCACCCGAATCGGGTCTCGGGTTTGAATTGCTTATACCTCAATGTTCTTCCATTGCCGGCGATATCTCGCTCGTGATGACGACGAGCATCTCCGCACGCTGCGGCCTGACGGAGAGCACCCGGTGCGGCATCCGTCCGCTGAACACCATGCAGTCGCCGGCTGAAAGCTTGACCGAGGTGTGCGGAAAGGTGACGTCGACCCTTCCTTTCACGACGAACATCATCTCCTGCCCGGGATGCTGGCTCCTCTTGTAATCCGGCGGCTCCTCGAAAGGCGGATGGACGACGAAAGCCTCGAACAGACCGTGAGTCTGGCCCGGAGCAATGGCCTCGTAGCGGAACCCGGTGTTCGCCCCTTTAGGACTGAACGGCTTGCGCTCGTCCCTCCGGACCACGACGAAGTCGTCGTTTGACGCCGTCACGCCGAAGAGGTCACCCACCCCTGTTTCAAACGCTTCCGCTACCCTCAGCGCGGTGGAAATGGAGGGAACGGAAACGCCTCGCTCGACCTTGGATAAATAGGACTTGGTGAGCCCCGTTCGTGCGGCCAGCTCCTCCAGCGTGGTCCCTTTGAGCTCGCGCAACCGCTTGAGGCGCCAGAAGGCGTGGGACTGGGCGACACCGGGAGGCTTTTTCATATAGGATACATTGTGTCCTATTTCTTCTTTCATGTCAATGCCTTGCCCTTGAATCTCCATCCAGGTCCGGCCATGCAGCCAGCACCCTCGACATTCTCCCCTGCAGGACGCTTGACACAATTATTATGATAGGACATTATGTGTCCTGTAGAGAATTTCTTGTTGCATTGGACATTTCCGTTCCCGCGCTCGCTCGGACCACACAGGAGGAACTATGCGCGCCATGTATTGGATGAGGTTTGCTCTGGCTGTTTCGGCTGGATTCCTGCATTTCGCTACAGTGTTCGCCACGACGATTGCGGCGCAGACCTACCCGAACAAGGCGATTCGCATCGTCGTGCCGTACCCGCCGGGCGGCGGCGCCGACATGACCGCGCGGCCAATCGCGCAGAAGCTCAGCGAACGCTGGGGCCAGCCGGTCGTCATCGACAACCGCGGCGGGGCGAGCGGAATGATAGGCGCGGAAATTGTCGCCAAGGCGCCGCCCGACGGCTATACCCTCATGGTCAGCGCCTCGGCGGAAGTCGCGCTCAATGTCGCGCTCTTCCCGAAGATGCCGTACGACCCGGTCAGGGATTTCGCGCCGATCACGCTGGCGATTGTGATCCCGATGGCGCTGGTCGTGCATCCGTCGGTACCCATCAAGTCGGTGAAGGAATACATCGCAATCGCAAGAGCGAAGCCCGGGTCGATGACGTACGGTTCGGCCGGCGCCGCTTCCACCCATCACTTCGCCGGCGAGTGGCTGAAAATGCTGGCGAAGATCGACATCGTGCACGTGCCGTACAAGGGCATGGGTCCGGCGATCATCGATCTGCTCGGCGGGCAGATACCAAGCGGGTTTGCCACGCTGCTGCCGGCGCTGCAGCATATGAAGGCCGGCAAGTTGCGCGCCCTGGCGGTGACGACACAAAAGCGCGCATCGCTGCTGCCCGACGTGCCGGCGCTCGCCGAGACGCTGCCCGGATTCGACGTTACCCAGTGGAACGCCGTGTGGGCGCCGGCCGCGATGCCGAAGGACGTGCTCGACAAGCTGAGCACGGAAATCACGCGCATCGTGCAGTCGCCCGACTATAAGGCGCGCATGGCGGAGCAGGCCGCCGAGGCCATCGGCAATTCGCCATCAGAACTCGCGGCCTTTCAGAAGGCGGAAATCGACAAGTACCGCAAGATCGCGCAGCAGGCGAACATCAAGGTCGACCAGTAGCGTTTCTGCTTGCGTCGTGGCGAGGATCGAGGGTCAGATGACCGTTCGATTCTGGCAGGGACTGCTGCCGCTGGCATGCACGAGCACCGTTTGCAGCGCGGCCACGCAGAGTAAGCGCCGCTCGAGGTTTTTCTTGGCTATCTGGTCTTCCTGACCACGACGGACGCGTTCGAGAGCTTTGGAACCTTGATCGGCTGCTAAGTCGTAGTCAGCCGCCCCGGAGGCTCAGAGTACCAAAACAACTTTAACGTCTTTGCGATCGGTGCCGTTGACCGGGAGGCGCCCGCTGATTCGCCTGCCGAGCTCAGGATAAATAGGGTCAGTGTAACTTTTCCATCGGCCGAAAGGCCCATCTTGTTCAGTAGATCAATCGCGGGGGCGGAAAAGTTACACTGATCCTATTTCCATCAACGGAAAAGGGCAATCAATGAAACTACATACGACGATCACATCAGCTTACGCCCGCAAGGTGTGGGTTGTTGCGCACGAGACCGGGTTGAATAGCCGCATCGAACGAATAGCGACTAATCCTCACTCGGACGAATACCTCAGGGAATACAACCCGCTCTGCAGAGTCCCGACGTTGGTTCTCGATGACAACGATGTTTACTTCGACTCACCCGTCATTTGCGAGTACCTCGATAGCCTGCATGACGGTCCGAAGCTCTTTCCCGCCTCGGGTAACGCACGCTGGCAGGCACTGAGATTGCAGGCGCTTGGCGACGGAATCCTCGACGCCAATGTGTCCCGACGCAACGAGGTGATTCGCCCCCCCCATGAACAATCGCCCAGCTGGATTGCGCGCCAGATTCAAGGGGTCGAGGCCGCCTGCGCCTGGCTCGAGAAACGCATAGATCAAATCCGGCTTGCGCGACTGAATATCGGGCACATAGCAATCGGCTGCGCGTTGGGTTACTTCGACGTGCGTTTTCCTCAGGACACGTGGCGTTCCCTTTACCCCCGCCTTGCCGCTTGGCATTCCGAGTTCGAGCAGCGCCCGTCTATGGTGGCTACGCGTTACGCAACGCTGAAGGCCACGCTGCCTTCGGACCTGATCAAGGAAGGACCGAGTCCTCACTGAGGATATTTCATCTTGCCCCAAGTTAATCACTCATGGAGAATCCAATTCCCGACGTCAGGGAGCAGTTGCTGAGCCAGCGCCCGGTGCATAGGGCGAACACGCCGGAGGAGTTCGACCGATTCGTCCGCGCCGGGATCGCAAAGCTCAGTAATGTCATCAAAGTTGCCAGGATCAACGTGCAATGATGCGAACCCAGGTGAGGCGCGAACCGCGATGTGTCAGTACCCAGGGCATATAGCCGCACGCGAGCATGACGGGGCCGTGCCGTTGTCCTCTCTGACACCACTAAAAGCCGGCGAGCGCGCGTTGATGCATGCAGTCGAGCTGGCTCGAACCGTTTGGGGCCAACGCCTGGTCGCAGCATATGCCCTCGGCAGCCTGGCGCATGGCGGCTTCAGCATCCACGTCAGCGACGTGGACCTGGGTCTCGTTCTGGGTGATCCTCTCGACGAACGGGACGCGAAGGCGGTCGATCGGTTATTGACCGAGGTGAAAGCCGGCGGCGTTCCTCTTGCCGAGCGCCTGTCGGTGTATTGGGGATCTTTGGGCACGCTGTCCGGGAGCGCAAGCGGCGGGCGATTTCCGCCGCTGGACTTGCACGACCTGAAGCAATTCGGGCGCTTGCTCGCGGGGCGGGATGTTCGGTCCCAGCTTCGGTCCCCGACACTGAGGGAATTGGTTGTCTCCGGCGCTCAATTTGCCCTAAAGCGTCTGTCAACGTCGGCGGTTGCAGCGCAACTTCGGAACCCGGGCGAGTTCGCGAAAGCAAACACAAAAACACTGACGAAACTCGTTCTCTACCCCGTCCGCTTTCTCTTCACGGCGCGCACCGGACAGATCGGCATGAATGACGAGGCAGTAAATTACTTTTCAACGGTCGCGGACGGACCGGTGGCCGAGTTGGCCAGAAAGGGCCTTGAGTGGCGATTCGAGCCACCGGATCCCAGCGACCGCGCGGTCGTGGAACTACTCCGCAATGGAGTGCTACCTCTGTACCGGATGTTCCTTGCGGACTATGAGCGGCGCTTGAGCGAGTATGGCGAGTCTGAGCTCGCGCAAGCATACCGCGAGTGGCGAGAGCGCCTTGAGTGAAACGGACGGGCTGCCGCTCGGCTGATAGAAATGACGAATAAGGGTGACGATTAAGGCTGACGAAAACCAACAAGAGTTAGAACCCCATCACCTGTATCTCGTCACCCGCGGCCTCCGAGTGACTATCGCATGATTCGAAATCATCAGGTCGGCTGCCTTGCGCGCAGCCTCTGACAGGAGATCGGCAAGTATTGAACTCGACGGTGTCGGCTGCCTTGCGCGCAGCCTCCGAACGGTTTGTGGCAAGAATCCAGATCTGTGCGGTCGGCTGCATTGCGCGTCTACGCGGTCGCATCCCCGTAAACGGGGCGGCTGTCGAGGTGGAGCAGGGGCCCCAAGTTTTTTTGGGGATGCGACCCGAGATCAGACGCATAAGGACCGCCCGCCGCCCTCGACCGCCTTCAAGGTCAGATCCCCGAATAAAAACCTTCGGGGCCCCTCTTCCACTTTCCGGCGGTCCCTGCTCCACGTTCCGCCGATCCCTCTTCCGCCCCTCGACGCGCTACCGCGTCACTTATTGCCGGGGCGGAAACGGGTCTCAGGCTTGAGACCTTTCCGCCGGAGTTTCTCGCTGATGCGGCCGGTTTCGAGATAGCGACCCATAGCGGCACGCTTGGCCGCTTCATCCCACTGCGGCGGCCAGTCGCTGCCCGCGGGCGAGCTGAACCACGGCGACTGCGGGCGCAGCTTGGGCAATCCGAGCTCCTCCCACACTTTGCGCGCGCGTTCCATGTATTCCTGCTTCGGCAGCGCGAGCGGCGGCAGGTCTTCCTTCATGGTGGCGTCCATCAGCAGCGTCGCATCCTCGCGGTCCGCCTCGTGCTCGCGCTCGGGCCCATGTCCCGGGCTGCGATAGCGCAGCACCTGGAGGTCGGTCGAGGGGTCCATGCGGAAGGCGATCGCCCACAGGATCGCATCCGAGTTATCCGGGTCGATGTCCTCGTTGACCGCGATGCAGATCTTGCCGCAGTCGGCCTTGAAGCTGGAAGCGCCGGTCAGCGCGCGCCAGATTTCCGTGCGCGGGATGCCCTTCTCCACGGTGACAATGGCGATGCGGCGCAGCGCGGTCATGCGCTCGTGTAGCGTCACGCGTTTCACGCCGCGGACGCCGAGCGTGCTGCGCAGGTGCGAGAGAAACATCGGCTCGTACGAGACGCGCTTGATCGCGCTCGACTCGCTCGGCGTCACCTGGCTCAGGTAGGAGGCGACGATGGCGTCCTTGCGGTGGGTGATGGCGGTCACCCGCATCGGCATGTTGTATTCCTCGGGCGCAATGTGCCCGTGCGATTCGCCGAATGGCCCCTCGGGCTCCAGGTACACGGTGTCGATCAGCCCCTCGATCACGATCTCGGCCTCCGCTGGCACCAGCAGGTCCACCGTGAGTGCGCGCACGACGTTGATCGGCCGGCCGGCGACCGCGCCCGCGACGCCGATTTCATCGAGGTCGATTGGAAGCTTCATCGGCGCGACGAACGCGACGCAGGGCGGCGCGCCCAGCACGATCGCGCACGGCATGGTCTTGTCCCCGCGCTTCTGGTACATGAGGTAGTGGCGATAGCCACCCGCCCCGCCCACGCGTGTCGCCATGCGAATCACGCAGCGGTCCGGCGCCTTAAGGCCTGCGCGGTAGGTACCGTGATTCTGGATGCCGGTTTCCGGGTCCCTGGTGATGACGTTGGTCGCGGTCAGCGTGGGCGCGCTGTCGAAGCCAGGCGTCGAGACCGGGATCGGCAGGCTGTCGAGCCCGTTGCCTTCGCCTCTCAGCGCGCTGCCCTTGATCACGACTTCCTGGCAGGGCGCTTTCCTGACGACGCGCGGCCGGACCGGGTTGGCGATGGCATGGTCCCACTTGGGCTGGACCTGCTCGGGCCTGGCGCGCATGCCGATGCAGTAGATCGCGCGGTTGCCGGCGTAGGCGCCAACCACGACCGGGTACTTGTATTTGCGACCCCGGCCGTCCACCACATTGGTGAACAAGAACGCCTTGCGCTCGTGCTCCTCGACCCCCCCGACGTACTGCCAACGCACCAGCGGGTGCAGCAGCGCGTCCTTGTCGATCGGCCGGTCGATGGTGAGCAGCAAGCCCGCTTTCTTCAAGGCGGCGAGGTGTTCATGAAGATCAGCGTATCCGCGTCCTGCTCCGGAGCCGTGACTCGTGACTCGTGACTTGTGACTCGTTGTCTTACGTTTCTCAGCCATTCAACACGCTCGTCGTCACCATTGTTCGTCACCAAATCCCCCCTGCCCCCCCTTTGTCAAAGGGGGGAGACATCAATATGTCGGGGGGATTTAGTCCGCCTTGATCTTCGCCGCCTTGACCACGCGATCCCAGCGTACAAGTTCCGCCCTCACCATGCTGCCGAAGCGCTCGGGGGTGCCGCCGCGCGGCGTCATGCCCTGCTTCGCGAGCGCGTCGCGTACCTCGGGTAGCTTGAGGAGTGCATTCAGCTCCGCGTTGATCTTCGCGACGACGGGCGCCGGCGTGCCGGCCGGGGCGAACGAGCCGTACCAGGTCTCGACTTCGACCTGCGCAAGGCCCAACTCCTTCACCGTCGGCGCGTCCGGGTAGGCGGACGAGCGCTCCGGGCTCATCACCGCGAGCACCCGCAGCCTGCCGGCCTGCACGGACGAGTGCGCGGTCTGCGTAGCAGAGATCATCGCCTGCACGTGTCCACCGATGAGATCGATCATGGCGCCGGACAGGCCCTTGTATGGCACGTGCACGATGTCGATGCCGGTCTCGAGCTTGAACAGCTCCATCGCGAGGTGCTGCGGCCCGCCGTTGCCCGGCGAGGAATAGAGCATCTGCCCCGGGCGGCGCTTCGCGAGCTGGATGAATTCCTTGACCGACTTGACCGGCAACTGCGGGTGGACGACGAGCGCAAGCCCGCTGGTGGCAATCAACGCGACCGGTGCGAAGCTCTTGACCGGGTCGAAGGGCAATTTCTGGTAGAGCGCCGGAGTCGTGCCGAAGGAGGTCGCCGTGAACAGCACGGTGTGGCCGTCCGGCGCAGCCTTCGAGACAAACTCCGCGCCAATATTGCCGGTTGCGCCCGGGCGGTTGTCGGTCACGACGCCGACTTTCCAGCGCTCGGCGAGCCTCGGCCCGAACGTGCGCGCGAGTATGTCGGCGCCGGTGCCCGGCGTGTACGGCACCACGATCTGCACGGTGCGCGTCGGGAAGGCGACCTCCTGCGCGCCCGCTCCTGTGATCGCGGTGGCCGCAACGACTCCCGCCAGCACGGACGCCATGCTGCAGACGATGCGAGGCACTTTGTGTTCGTCAGTCATTGGCAATCTCCTCCTCGGATGATGATCGCTCTGGTTGCTGCGCCATATTATGCAGAAAAACCGCTAAACTGGACGCCGTGATCGTCGATTTCCAGCTCGCGACCGATTACCCGCAGGAGATCCGCGACACCGCGAAGGTGCGGAACTTCGTCGACGGGATACGCGCGCTCGGAGCCGCGCGGCAGGACATCCTGTCCGGCAACGTCGGCCTGCTGCTGCCGCGCCTGGCGCGCGCCGCCTGAAATGCGGCGCGCGACTACGCGCGGGCTGCGGGTTTTCCGGTCAACTCGATCGTTCCCAGGTAGTTGCTTTCCCCGAGATTGAACTCGAGCCTCTTTGGCTCGAACCGCTCGTCGAGGATCTCAATGCGGTAGCGCCCGCTCCCTTCGTCGAGCCCCTGGAACTTGAAGTCGCCGTAGGGATCGCTCCGGGCCTCCGCCACCTTCTGCCCGCCCCGGTGCAGGCTGACGCGGGCACCTTCGATGCACTCGGTGACGCCGCCGATCGCGCCGGCGACACTGCCCCCGACGAACGCCTTGAAATAACGATCGAGGTTCTTGTAATAGACGCGCGGCTTCGTGCAGTACTCGGGATGCAGGACTTCAAGCCCCTCCTCCCGCACCATCTTCTGCATTTCGTCGTCCTCGACGTGCACGGTCCGCATCGCCTGGATCGGGCAGACCTGCGAGCCGCGGGTCCGGGTCCAGCCCCCGTCGAGCAGGTGCGCATCGAAAGGCCAGGCCTGCGGCAGCTGCTTCTCGTCGTTCCAGTGGATGGCGCCGTAGGGGCAGGCGTCCACCAGGTGCCGCTGGCCCTTCGCTTTCACCGGGTCGATGATCACGATGCCGTCGGCCCGCTTGGCGATCGCGCCGTCCTTCGCCGCCTTGATGCACGGCGCGTCGTCGCAGTGGTTGCACGTCACCGGCAGGTAGGCGACCTCCACCATCGGGAATTGCCCTTTCTCGCGCTGCCGGATGTCGATCCAGCGGCTCCCGTGATTGGGCATCTCCGCCGCGTATCCCGGAAACTCGTTCCCGTGGTACTCGTCGTGGCAGGCGATGGCGCAGGCCTGGCAGCCGAAGCACTTCGCCACGTCAATGATGAGGTTCCATTTCTTCATGTGGACCTCATTCTCGGTCCTCGTGCAAATGCCTGACGAGGCATTTGCACCTCGAATGCGCCCGCGGAGGGCGGAGCAGGTTCCAAGCGTATTGTGCTTGGATGCGACCCCGGAGCGGGATGCAGCGCCGCAGTGGCCCGCGTGCTAACGTGCGCCTCCACGGTCGCATCCCCGGAAACCGGGGCCCCTGCTCCACGTTTCGGCGCACCCTCTCCTCTGGGGGAGAGGGGCGGGGGTGAGGGATGAGCGTCATCACGCACTCTTACGACGCTCATTTTGCCATTGCCGGCTGCAGACTCGACTTGTAAGCCGCAGCGCCTGAGGTCGCCGCGGCGCCTGTTGCCGCGAGCAATTCCCCGGATCCGTCCCACGGGGCCACTTGCACCAGGCACGAGTTCGCCGCGGTGCCGGTCACTTTCTTCGCAATCGAGCGCTTCGGCGTCAGCTGGTTGATGCACCCGCCGCGGTCCACCGAGTAACCGGGCTCGCCCAGCGGCTCGTAGCACGCGGAGGACTCGTAGGCGTGCACCACGCCCCGCGGCAGCCGCTGCGTGAGGTGGGCTGCGCAGACCACCGCGCCGCGGTCGTTGTGGATCTTCACCAGGTCATGCTGCTTGATGCCGCGCTCGGCCGCGTCCTGTGCGTTCAGGCGCAGCACCCAGTAATAATAGCCGTTGATCAGGACCCGATGCTCCTGGATGTCGTTGATCGGGCTGTCCTTGCCGTCGGAGAGGGTGTGATAGGAAAAGCGCGAGTGCGGCGAGATCAGCTGGAGCGGATAGCGCTGGCAGAGCTCTTTCGTATGCAGCCCTTCCCAGGACGGCAGGTACTTGACGATCGGGGGGCGCTCGGGATCGTCGGGGTCGAAGCGCTTCAAGCTCGAGCACTCGAACTCGAACTTGCCGGACTGCGTCTGCAGCCCCTTCAGGTATTCCTCGCCGTAGTCACCGGGAAGCGGGTGCGGCTCGGGCACGTCCTTCTTGCGGCCTTCGTAGAACCAGCGCAGTGAGACCGGGTCGCGGCGCCCCTCCGGGAGCGGCGGCACGACGTAATAGCCCTTTTTCAGAAACGCCTTCCATGAAATATGTTTCGGCAGGTCCGAGGATTCGAACAGCCGCTTCACCCAGTCGAGCTCGCTCATGCCCTCCGAATAGTAGGCGCCAAGCCCCAGCCGGCTCGCGAGCTCCTGGAAGATCTGGAAATCCGGCTTCGACTCGCCCAGCGGCTCGATGCACTTGTGCTGCAGTAGGATCACCCGGTGATTCATTTGCGTCTGGGCGTGGAGCGCATAGCCGCCGGTGCCGGCAAACTCGCTGATGTCCCAGCGCTCGACCTGGGTGCACGCCGGCAGGATTACGTCCGCAAACTTGGCCTCGCCCTCGAACCAGATCGACTGGTTCACCACGAAATCCAGGTTTTCGGTGCGATAGGCCTTCACGTAGCGGTTGGTCTCGTTCATGGTGCCGATCGAGGCGCCGCCGTACTTGTAGAACATCCGGATCGGCGCGTGGCCCGGCTCGGGATAGGTGAACTTCTTGAACTGGCCCTCGATGGTCTTGCCGTTCCAGGGGTAGCCCTCCGCCTTCCCTTCGAGGATCGCTTCCGGGATCTGCAGGCGCGGCACCTTCTGGCTCGAGGGATTGAACGTGGGCAGCTGCGGCATGCGCTGGTAGAGGCTGATCGGCATGCCGGTGTTTTCGATGTCCCCCGAGAGCCCGCCGTCCGCGTATCCCGGAAAATAGAAATGCAGGTCGATCGGCGTGCCCCATTGCAGGTGGCCGTAGTTCACGCCGGGGCGCCCCATGCCCTGCATGGCCAGCAGGCATGCGAGCGAGCGAGCCCACTGGATGCCGGTCGCCGAGCGGCACGCTCCGCCGTGGCCGTTGCCCCAGCCTCCGGCGCCGAGGTAAGTCTTCTTCGTCCCCCACCTTCTGGCGAGCGCGCGCACGTCCTTCGCCGGAATGCCGGTTTCCGGCTCCTGCCACTCGGGAGTCTTCGGAACGCCGTCCTCCTTGCCCAGGATGTAATCACGCCATACCTCGAAACCAACGGAGCGCTCGGCGACGAAATGCTTGTCGTAAAGGCCCTCGGTGATCCAGACGTAGGCGATCGCGAGCGCCATCGCGGTGTCGGTGCCGGGCTTGGGCGCGAACCACTTGCCCCCCAGCAGGGCCGCGGTGTGGTTGTAGTAGGGATCGATGTGCACGACTTCGATGCCCAGGTCGTGCAGCCACTGCCGGCGGATGGTGCCCTCGTAGGCGCTGTAGGAACCGCTCGTCGTTTCGGGATCGGCCGCCCAGAACACCACCATCTCGGCTTCCTTCATCAGGTCCTCGACGGTGCTGTAAGTCTCGGTCTGGCCGAGCCGCATGCTGTAGCCATAGTGGTGCATCGCCCCCCAGTACCACCCTTCCCAGCTGTCAGGGTTGTGGACGACCTTGGTGTGGCCGATGGCGTTGAAGAACTTGTAGGCGGAGCTGATGTAATAGCCGAGGTTGCCCCAGGTGTGGTGGGAACCATGGTTGGCGATGATCGCGCCCTGGCCGTACTGGGTCTTGCAGCGCTTGATCTCGGATGCGACGAGGTCAAGCGCCTCCTCCCAGCTGATGCGCTGGTAACCGGAGACGCCGCGGTTTTTCTGGTTGCGTTCGCCCTTGGGATCGAAATCCACACGCTTCATCGGGTACAGCAGCCGGTCAGGGGAATAGATCGTGCTCTTTCCGCACAGGCTGTGCGTCGCGACCGTCGTCTGGTGCGGGGGCGTGAAGCTCTTGCCCCTCGCCCTGATGGTCCACGGCCCGGCGTCGTCCTCGTCGAACTCGAGCGGCGTCATGCGGACGATCTTGCCGTCCTTCACGTAGACGAAAAGGGGCCCGCCGTTGGTGTTGGTCACGAAGCGCGTGGTGCCGTCCGGCATGGCGGTGCCGTATTTCCACCCGGCCGAGCGCATCATCAGGAGCGTCTGCGCGAACCAGACCACGAGATCGTCGGGCCCGTCGGCCTTGAAATCGAAGTTCTTCATCGCCTCGATGCGCTCGAGCTGGCTCACCCAGGGAACGAAGAGACGCGCCCCCAGCCCGGCCGAGGCCACGGAGATGCAGATGTCCGGGGCGGGATGCAGGCCGCTCCCGGAGGCGATCCTCCCGTTCCGGAAAGTAAAGTGCCGCGCCACGGACCCGTCGAAGGTCCTGATCTGGGCGGTGAGGTTCTTCTCCGCCAGGCGCCTGGCAAAGGCCGCATACCGCCACGCGGCAAGCCGCAGCGCCTGCGACATTCCATACAGCAGCACCGAGAATTTCATCTCCCCCCAGTTCATGGCCGGCCTCCGCGATTCGAGAATCCTATAATAGAGCATTCGTTGTAGTATGCGAATCAACAATTGGTTGAGACCCAGGTTCTCATTGTCGGAGCGGGGCCCGTCGGGCTGACGCTTGCCCTCGATCTGGGCCAGCGGGGCGTACGTTGCACGCTGATAGAGCGCAGCGAAACGTCCATTCGGCTTCCCAAGATGGAACGCTGCAACGCCCGGACGATGGAGATCTACCGCCGGCTGGGGATCGCCGACAACATCCGCGATGCGGGCCTGCCGCGCAGCGCGCCAATGGATGTCTTTCTGGCGACGTCGATGTCCGGGCCGCCGATCGTCCGATTGCCGTACCCGTCGGTGGCCGAAGCCAAGGCCGAGATTGCTGGGCACAATGACGGACGCCCGCTTGAGCCTTATCAGCTGATCTCGCAATACACTCTCGAGCCACTGCTGAGATCGATCGTGGAAGCGCAGCCCTCGATAACAGTGCGCTTCGGCTGCAAATTGGCGTCGTTTACGCAGGATGCCGACTCGGTGTCAGCGCGCGTCAGCACGGGAAAGGGGCCGGACGAAACGATTCGAGCAGCGTATCTGGTCGGATGCGATGGAGGCTCCAGCACCGTCCGCAAGCAGCTCGGCATCCGGCTGCAGGGCGAAGGCAACATCCGGAAGCTGAGACAGGCGCTTTTTCATTGCCCGGAGCTGTACGGGCGCATTTCAATGGGCAAGGGCCGGCATTACCACATTGCCGAGGGGCCGCTCTTTCCGTTCATCATCCTCCAGGACAGCACGCGGCATTGGACCCTGCACGCGGCAGCATCCAGCGACCAGGAAATGGCGGAGATCTTCCAGAGGTCGCTCGACATGCCCATCGAGTTCGAGATGCTATCCGTCAATGAATGGACGCAGCACCT